>MICJ01000090.1 GCA_001830835.1 Syntrophobacterales bacterium GWC2_56_13
CAGGTGGCCGACCGTACGAACCGGTTTGCCAGAACCATTCCATTGAGCTGGGTTTCCTCGAAAAGAGCTACCATGGTCTCCTCCAGCCATCTTATTATTTTCCGTCAAGTGTGGCTCAGATTCCGGCCACCGAGCCGGTGTTCCGCAAATGAAAAAGGCATTCTGGGGGAATCCCGAGGTGCCTATACAGCTCCATATTGATACATATGCTGAACTTCATGCCTACGTGCTTCATTTGGAGTCACGTGCTTCCTCGGATCACGATATGTTTTTTCTTTCTCTTCTTAAGAAGCATGATGAAGGCATTGCCCCTTCCCTCTCCCAAGGTTATGCTGCGTGCTCAAGCGAGAAGACCATCCCGCTGCAACCACTCCGCAACATCCTTGAGGCCCAGTCCTTCCAGTTTCTTTCTTGTCTGCAAGCCGGTCGGAACATCCCAGCCGCGGATCTCGTAAAACTCATCCTTCATTTTTTCGAATTCATCCCTGTCCAGCACCATGCCCTTTCTGGAAAAAGTCGCGCCGTCCTTTCCGGGAACGAGACAATCGGGATTATTGAATTCGCTTTTCAGAGGCACCGTGAAATTGAACTCTTCCGGGGAATCGTGCTTCCTGCCCGCTCGGCCTTCCCGGGCCAGAATGGCCCTCTGAAGATTGAAGACACGCTCCCCCAGACGGTTCAGGTTCTCCTCGTCCGTCTCCATTCCGGTCACGGCAGCACAAATCAGGCTTTCCAGAGTTGGATCGCCCACATGGTCGTCTGTTGCCAGGCTGTCGAGTATCGGCCAGGTTTGGTCACACAGGATCAGGCACTCTTTTGCGTACTCCCGATCCTGGATTTTCGCGGCGCACATTGCCTTTCCCTCGTACGTGGAGAAGTCAGCGGCAATCTCGCTCCCCCAAGATCTCTTCGCAATCGCACGAAGCACCTCGGAGGTCATGTAGTTTGGCCGGGTCACTAAGAGATTCCGACTGTCCCAACTTGGGAGTTCATTCAATCCCATGGCGCGTAGAGACCACATGAGGAGCGGCACTCCGACCTCATGGAGTTGCGCTATAGGCATTCGAGGCTCCATGCCGTAGAGGAGCCCTGTCGTAATGTGCATTCTGGGCCCGTATGGCGAGTCTTCCCCGGTTTTGATCATGTAGTCGGTAATCAGCTTTTCTGCTTCCTTCCCGAGAAGTTGGGCAGCCTTAATGGTGCCGTTCGCCAGTGTTTCCCCAAATCCCTCTCGGAAGGCTATCTTATGCAGGAGTGTCTCGATAAACTCCAGGCTGCCGAGTTGGGAAAGCGGGATCCCGGTGTGATCATCCGTCAGAATCCCCGACTTGTTACATCTGCTCAGCCACATGATCATGGTTTCCATGGCCCTCGTATCGATCCCATAATCATCGCACAGCTTGGTGGCGCGAAACGGGACCTCCGTCACTTCCCCATAGTAGCGCTGGGCGCGAACCTCATAGAAACCGGCTGCCTGGCACATGTACTTCCCGACCCGGCCATCCTCTGCCGAGTAGGTCACGCGGTTACACCCCATGCAGCCGTAACACACATCCCGTTTCATCCGCTCCATGGGAAGCTGTGTCGGCCACGCCCAGGGTTCCGGCTTCAGTTCGCGAACCGTTTTCCGCAGGCGTTGCACCTCCTCGCTGTCGGCGACGCCGACATTGACATCGCCGCTTACGGCGACCGCTTTCAGGTTCTTGGATCCCATCACCGCACCCAATCCGTTGGAACCGCAGGAGTCTGCATCTGCCACTAGGGTGGCGAAGCTCACCGTGTTTTCCCCGGCCGGCCCCACCGCGACTACGCGAAATGGTTTCCCCAGTTTCTCTCTGAGCCGTTCGCACGTGCCGCGCGTACCCAATCCCTTTAGATCGGAGGCATCTCTGAGTTCTACCCTGGTATTGTCGATTACGAGGTACGACAGCGCGTCGGCTTTACCTTGGATGATCAGGCCGTCATACCCGGCAAATTTCAGTTGAGCACCCCAGGAGCCACCCAGGTTTGCATAGGTGAACTGATTGAGCAGCGGGGATTTTCCTGAGATCTGCCAGCGCGAAGAGGCAAACCCCGGGACGCCGCATACTGGCCCGGTCGTCATGACAATCCGGTTTTCCGGATCCGAAGCATATGTTTGCGGAGATACTTCATCCCAGTGAATCTTGGCGGCAATCCCTCTCCCCCCGAGAAAGCGGTCTGAATAGGCCGCAGTTGGAACGGTGCTAATGCGACCCGAAGAAAGATCCACCCTCAGAATGCTCCCGGCATAGCCTGGTTTGTCACCCATTTATCATCCTCCTATCATTCACAGTGGCCCGGGACGGCGCTTCCATACCGCTTCCACGCATGTCCCTCATATTGGGCCGGACGCCTTTTTACAGAAGTTGTCAATAAAAAAGTCCCATTAAAAATTTTCGAGATCGCTAACTGCCTGAATCGCTTTCTCCACCTACCTAATGCTCAGCTTTCGATATGGAATTGAAGCGAGCATTACCACTCGAAATCAGCAATATTCTCTGAGTCATGCTGCTTGTGGATAACAGGAAGCAACAAATACCCTTGATCACCTGAAAAATCACTCTCCAAAAGCTGCGTATTTCAATTGGATATTTGAGTCGCCTGGCGTAGGACGCAGCCTTAGGGCGACACTAAGCGGGATCACCCGCCGCCAAGGCCGCCCAGCAGGCGTCGAGCAGGTGGCCGATGTCGGCTAAGATGAAGTCGGCGCCCGCGGCCTCGGTCCATCTCGGTCCGACCTCCCTTCGCCTCCGGAATCAGGGCAGTAACGAGTTCAACTTCTTGAGGTCTACCTTTTCGAGGAGTTCCTTGACCTTCTCCGGCTTCTCCTTCGGACCGCTGACGACCAGCATCAGGCCGCGCGGTTTCGTCGGCACCCCCAGCGGAGTGTTGCGCAACGTGTAGAGCGTTGATTCGTCGTTCTTCTTCCCCTTCTCGAACGGACCGAGAAGGACCGAGACCCAGTACGACCCGGAGTCGGGCGATCCCTCGCTCTGCTCGAAGGTCATCGGGTATCCGGCGAGTTGATACGGTTTCGCCTTGTTGCCGACGTACACGTCCTGGTTGATCTGGAGCCGGATGTTCAACTCCTGGGGAGGAAGTCCGCTGGCGATTTCCTGCATCGCGGGGACCCCGCCCCCTTTAGTCGACCAGGCTTGGATCTGGGCCGCGATCTCCGCGGTTAAGCGATTCTCTTCGTCATTGACAGTCTTCAGCTCCGCCCGGATCCGATCCTTCTCGCCCCGGTCCTTCGTCTTATTGCGGGCCTTCGTCAGCTCCGCGTGCTTCGCCTGGAGAACGGCCCTCCTCGCCTCCTGCTGTGGCGTGCCCTTGGTCCGGGCCATGACGGCGGCGACGGACTGCTTCTGCATGAACTCGCTGGAGATCGTGTAATTGACTGCGAAGGTCATCTGGAACATCTGGTCGGATTTCATCCTCTCGAAGATCTGGTTCCGGTCGTCGAATCCGCTGAACGAGGACGTGTAGTTCACGAGACCTGCGGACGTAGCCTCACGCACCGTCTTCTTGACGAGTTCGTAGGCGGACCTCTCTCCCGGGTTCATATCCCGGGTGGGACCCTCGCCGTCAGCAAAGGCGAGGGCTGACGGAAGGAGGAGACATATCATCGCGAGCATCAAACATCGTTTCATGATTCACATCCTTTCCCATTGAGTTGCATGTACTAATTTCTCTTTCACCATGAGAAATAGAGCGTATATCCAGTCTCAGGGGCGATCATCGGCACAGTCACTATTGCTCCACCAATTCGACGCGCCTGTTTTTAGCACGCCCTTCCTCGGTGCGGTTCGTGACCACCGGAGCGATCGGCCCCGCGCCCTGCGCTTTCAGGCGGGTCGCGGCGACGCCATGACTCTTGGTGAGCGCCTGGACCACCGCTTCGGCCCTTGCCTGTGAGAGCTTCATGTTTGCCTCCATCTGTCCCACGGAGTCGGTGTGACCGACAACGAATAGCTTAAGGCCCGGGTTGCTCGCAAGCAACTTCGCAATCTCCTGCAGAGCGGCCTGCGACTCCGACTTCACCTCGGCTTTCCCGGTGTCAAAGTAGATTCCATAGACGGTGGCGTGGCCCGTGGATTTAATATCGTTTCCGAAAGCATCTGCGTTGGCCACAATGTCCTGGGCCATCCCCGCCTTCTCGACGATGGTAAGCCATATTTTTCCGTTGCCCTTCTCAATCTGGGCCCAGATCTCCTTGCCGTCCTTCACGATCTTCCCGTTCACGAACCGGTTGCTGTTCTTGTCTATAAACAGGATAGTGCCCTGGACGCTCTTGATGGCGTTCTCATAGTTCCGGACGACCGCGAGGCCGCTTGCTTCCTTGGAACGGTCCTCGATCTGGTAGGTCAACTTGGTGCGACGCCCTTCGACGCTGGCCTTGTCCTTCTTTCCGGTCTCGAAATCGAGTGCGTCAAAGTCCTTCGTTTCGCAATTAGCGATGTTATACCCCGGCATCCGCGTGGGGAAGACCGGATGGTCGACGCAGCCCTTTTTATCAGGTAACACGGCGCCTGCGAAACCGGACGAGATGAAGAAAACAACAGCGGTAATCCAAATGTGTTTGAATTTTTTCATATGAATTTCCTTTCCTAATTTGAGAGTCTTTATCCATAATGAACCGATTTATTGATGGGTCTATTTTAGACCCTACGGTACATTCATATCATTTTTCATTTGTCCTTGTTTTTGACAATCAATTCAAGCCGTTCCAGTTACGCAAGGTCCCGCATGGGGGAAGGTCCCTGTGGTCCGTCAGGAGGCGAAGGCCTCGTCGGCGATCTCCATCATGGAGACGTCCTCGCTTTTGATTGCCTTCGCCGCCGCGTCCACCTCGGGCAGGACGTGTTTGATGAAATACCGGGCCGTGGCGACCTTCCCCTCGTAGAAGAGCTTGTCGGCGCCGCCGCCGTCCGGGGCGGCGAGCTTCTCTTTTGCGACGCCCGCCTCCCAGAGGAGGAGCCATGCCGTGACGACCTGCCCCATGAGCATCAGGAAGGGATAGGCATTTGCCACGGGGATCAGAAATTTCCCCGCCTTCCCGCTTGCGGCGAAGAGCATCGCCGTCTCCGCCAGGATGTTCATCGCGGCCTGGACGTCGGGGGCCAGATCGGGCAGGGCCGGCTGGTATTTGGCTATCGTCAAACCCATCTCGCCTAACAGATTCATGAAGTACATCCCCTTCTTGAGCCCGAGCTTGCGGCCGACCAGGTCGAGGGCCTGGATGCCGTTGGTCCCCTCGTAGATCGAGGCGATCTTCTCGTCGCGGAGGAACTGCTCGACCGGGTACTCGGCGCAGTAGCCGTATCCGCCGTAGACTTGGATCGCCGTTTCCGTCACCCGGAATCCCATGTCGGAGCAGTAGGCCTTGCAGATGGGGGTGAGTACCTCCAGGAAGCCGTTATATTTGTCCTTTTCCGCCTCGTCGTCGGTCGCTAGGCAGCGGTCCGCGCAGAGAGCTGCAAAGTAAAGCAGCGCCCGGAACCCTTCCGTGTGGGCCTTCATCCAGATGAGCATCCGCCGCACATCGGGGTGCTGGATGATGGACACCCGCGGTGCGGCGGGATTCTTCATCTCCATGAGCGACGAGCCCTGGAGGCGCTCCTTCGCGTACTGAAGGGCGTGGAGGTAGGCGATGGATGCGCTGGAGAGGGACTGGATACCCACGCCGATCCGGGCGCCGTTCATCATCTGGAACATGATCTTCATTCCCTGGCGCTCCTCGCCCAGGAGTTCCGCGCAGCATTCCCCGTTGTCGCCAAGGTTGATCGTGCAGGTGGCCGAGCCGTGGAGACCCATCTTCTCTTCGAGCGACCCGATCGTGAAGTCGTTGCGCTTGCCCGGAGTACCGTCGTCGTTGATGAGGTACTTGGGAACGAGGAAGATCGAGATCCCGCCCGTCCCCGGAGGGTCCCCTTCGATCCTGGCGAGGACGGGATGGATGATGTTTTCCATGAGATCGCTGTCTCCCGCCGTGATGAAAATCTTCGTCCCCTGGAGGCGGAAGGTCCCGTCCGGTTGCCGGATGGCCTTGGTTTTCAGGTTTCCCACGTCGGTCCCGGCACCCGCCTCGGTCAGGGCCATCGTCCCGCCCCACTCGGATGCGTGCATCTTTGGGAGGTATTTCTTCTTCTGCACCTCCGTTCCATAGACCTCGACGAGGTGGGCGGCCCCTTCGGTCAGGGAGACGTAGTTGACGAAGGCGGTATTGTGGCTGAACCACTCCTTGGCGGCCACGGAGATGACATGGGGGAACCCCTGGCCGCCGGTCTCCGGAGAGACGCTCATCGTCCCCCAGCCCCCCTCGCGGTAGATCTGCATGCAGCGGTGGTAGCACTTGGGGACAAAGACGTTTCCCGCCTCCAGGCGGCACCCCTCCCGGTCACCCTCGGCGAGGGCGGGGAAAATGGCGCTCGCGGCAAACTTCTCCGCCTCGTTGAGGGCCATATCGAACATGTCCCGCGAAAAGTCGGCGTAGAGCGGCGCCTTGCAGAGCTCCTCGACGTTCAGCATCTCATAAAGAACGAACCTCTGGTCCCTCGGATCCAGAATCAGATTGGCCATATGGATAACTCCTTTCCATTAAATGGGGACAGCGTGGAAAATCTGGGACAGCTCTCCATTTTCCGCTTTCCTGAAGGGGCGCGCTGTAAGCCGTAGACACGGATCACTTCTTCCCGGATAACTGTCCCGCCACCGAGGCGGTCGCCTTAGCGACGGCCTCCTGGTCCCCCAGGTAGTAGTGGTTGACGGCGCGCAGGTGGTCATCCAGTTCGTAGACAAGAGGGATTCCCGTCGGGATGTTCAGCTCTGTGATCACCTCATCGGGGATCTTATCCAGGTATTTCACCAGGGCGCGCATGCTGTTCCCGTGCGCTGAAACGAGGATCTTCTTTCCTGCCCGGAGGTCCGGCACGATCGTCTCATGCCAGTAGGGCAGAACCCTCTCCAGAGTGTCCTTAAGCGATTCGCTCCGCGGCACTTCCTCCGGTTTGAGGCCGGCATACCGGGGATCCCGGCCGGGGAAACGGTCGTCCGTCTCCTCAAGCCCCGGCGGCGGCACATCATAGCTCCGCCGCCAGGCATGGACCTGCTCCATGCCGAATTTTTCGGCGGTTTCTTTCTTGTTGAGCCCCTGCAGGGCGCCGTAGTGGCGTTCGTTGAGCCGCCAGGAGCGGTAGACCGGGATCCACATCAGGTCCATCTCGTCGAGGGCGATCCAGAGGGTCCGGATCGCCCTTTTGAGGACCGACGTATGGGCCAGATCGAAGGTGTAGCCTCCCTCTTTCAGGAGCCTCCCGCCCTCATGCGCCTCGCGGACCCCCTGTTCGGAAAGATCGACGTCGGTCCAGCCGGTAAAGCGGTTCTCCAGGTTCCAGGCGCTCTCTCCATGACGAAGCAAAACCAGTTTGATCATCGTTCTTACCCCCTTGAGAATGAATGCATTTTGAAGAAATTCGACGCTGCTTCGACCGAGACGGCGTTAGTATGGCATACTCAGACGCTTCCGGCAAGAGGCTTTTCGCCCACGATATGGGGATGGGTGGGATAGAGATGAGGTTGCGGCAGTGACAGGATCGATGGGCGAGCTGTGAATCGGGGCCAATGACTTTAGGATGCCTTATCATAAGGCATCCGGCTGAGTCTTGCCGAACAGGCGTCGGATCGCCCTGGCGACGCGGATGTTCATTGCCCTGATCGGCCGCGGCGGCGGTAATGAAGATTCATCATAGCTTGTGGAAGTTGTCGAGACCATGTCGAAAACCCTGCAATAGCACCTGAAGCGCGAACTGAAAATACAACGGCGTTCGACATCGTCGTTTTCTTTTCCTGATTCGTCGCCACGGGATACGTTCTCTTCTTTCCCACCCGTGCAGCCGCAAGTGTCCCTTTCTACCGGGCGCTTTTTTCTGGGAAAGTAATGTGCCTTGCATTTCCTCTGTAAGGCGCGGTAGAATAGTACACGAAAGATGAGAGAAACACGTTGAAGGAGAAGTATTCACAGAAGATTATGGCATCAAAAATCATTTTTTCGAACCTCAGCCGCAACGACGATTATACGATTTTACTCAATGGTCATGCCAGCGGTACCATCACTCCGTTGAAGACGAATACGGTTGATCTGGAACCGGGGAAATATGAGCTGTCCGTCCAGGGCAGCAATGAAGAAGGGTTGCCGAGTATGTGCAAGCCGATTCAGGTCAAGATGGCGGATAACAGGACCGTCCACCTGAAGGTTGACGCCCGGAATTTCGCGATCGGCATCTACGACGAGCAGGGAACGCAGCTGAATACCACGCACGGCTTCCTTTGCGGATCCATCGCCGATGGGGTCTATGTGGATAATCCCATTGCATGAATATCCCCGATAGCGATTCGGAACAAACATTTTATGAGCGCTTGCGTCGTCGCTTTATCGGCGCGCCGCGGGATATCAATGAGCCGTCTCTCTTTCACAAGATCTCGCTGATCCCGATTCTGGCGTGGATCGGTCTGGGGGCCGACGGTCTGTCGTCATCCTCCTACGGACCTGAAGAGGCCTTCAAGGCCTTGGGACCCCACACCTATCTGGCCATCTTTATTGCCATCGCAACGGCGCTCACCGTCTTCATTATTGCCTACGCCTATTCCCGCATCATTGAGCACTTTCCCTACGGCGGCGGCGGGTATATCGTCTCCACCCATACCATCAGCAGCAGCGCGGGCGTCATTGCCGGGTCGGCCTTGCTGGTGGACTATGTACTGACCATCACCGTTTCCCTCGCCTCCTGCGGGGACGCTATCTTCAGCTATCTCCCCCCCGCCTTTTTGCATTACAAGCTGCCCTTTGTCGTTGGGCTGATTATTCTCCTCGTCTTCCTCAATCTTCGCGGGGTGAAGGAGTCCGTCACTTTTCTCGCGCCGATCTTCATCGTATTTGTTGTCACCCATATTCTTCTCATCGGCTATGGCCTGGGAACCCATCTGGGCGAAATCGGACCGGTCGTGGAAAAATACCGCGGAAGCATGAATCAGGATCTGTCAACAATCGGTTTTGTGGGGATCATAGCGATTTTTTTACGGGCCTTCTCCATGGGCGGCGGTACCTATACGGGAATCGAGGCCGTTTCCAACGCCATGAATGTCATGCGGGAGCCGAAGGTGCAGACGGGAAAGCGCACCATGGTCTACCTGGCCGTCTCCCTCGCCGTTACCGCTTCCGGTCTTCTCTTCTGTTACGCCCTTTTTGCCATCCGGCCCGCCCCGGGAAGAACCCTGAACGCCATCCTGGCCGATCTGACCTTCAGCGGCTGGCCCCTGGGCGGCGCCCTAGCCCTGATCACCATCCTGTCGGAAGGGGCCCTCCTCATGGTCGGCGCCCAGTCCGGTTTTTCCGGCGGCCCCAGCGTCATGGCCAACATGGCCACGGATGCCTGGCTTCCCCGGCGTTTTTCGGCCCTCTCGGAGCGCCTGACCATGCAAAACGGCGTTCTCCTCATGGGAGCGGCGTCCCTGGCGGTGCTTTTCTATACCAACGGCTCAGTATCGGCCCTCGTCGTCATGTATTCGATCAACGTTTTTCTCACCTTCTCCCTGTCCCAATTCGGCATGGCGAAGTTTTTCTTCCAGAACCGGGAGAAGGACAAGGACTGGGCCAGACACATCGTTATTCATCTCATTGGCTTGATCCTCTGCCTGACCATCCTGATCCTGACGGTTTACGAGAAGTTTGGTGAAGGGGGCTGGGTCACCCTCGTGATCACATCAGCCCTCATTGGATTGTGTTATCTGATCCGAAGCCATTACCGAAAGGTGCGGGCGGGGGTGCGCGAGCTTGAAGAAATCGTTGCGTCAGTTCCGTCCGGGCACGTACCCAATGAGGAGCCCCCGAATACGAATGAACGGACCGCCATTCTTCTGGTCAGCGGTTACAACGGGTTCGGCCTTCACTCCTGGCTTTCCGTTTTTCGGGAATTTCCCAAGCTCTATCGAAATTTTATCTTTGTTTCCGTGGCGGAGATTGATTCCGGCGTCTTTAAGGGAGCGGCGGAGATAGAGGCCCTGAAGGCGTCGATCTCGGATCAGCTCGCGAAGTACGTCAAACTGGCCCGTTCCTACGGGTATGCCGCCGACAGTCGCATACAAGTGGGAACCGATGTCGTAGAGACGGCAACCCACCTCTGCCAGTCCATTGTCCAGGAGTTTCCCAAAGCGACAGTCTTTACAGGAAAGCTGGTCTTCCGCCATGAGTATCCCTTCCAGAAAATTCTCCACAACGAGACGGCCTTTGCCATCCAGCGGCGGCTTCAGTGGGTGGGCATTACGACGGTGATTCTGCCGATCTTGGTGCATCTCTAACCCTGGTCAGTCTGATGACGATTAAAAGGGGTGGGGGGGCGATCCGAAGACCATCCCCGCCGCTTTGGCAGGATCATAGAGATTCCACGTTACAACTCGTGGAAGTGATCGAGGCCATATCGACGCCCCTTCCCCGTGCCTGCGCCGGGCATGGGGGTTAGGAGGTTCACCCGCAGAAACCGCACCGGAGGCTCCTTACCTCGCCTCACGGTTGGTCTGAAGCGCATCCTCCTTGGACAGCCGGATGTGAATCCGCATCACCCGCTCGCAGAGCTCCGGATCTTTCAGTTTCAAGGCCAGGAGGATCTGTCGATGGCCGTCTATGGCTCTCTTCCCCGCGCCGAGGTTCTGAAGTGTATCCTTCCGATATCTCAGCATGTATTTTCTCAGATTCACAATCAGGCTGTGGAAACGACGTTTGTCCGCAACCAGGCTGTGCAGGGTATCGTGGAATTGCGTGTTCCACTGAAATACCTCGCCGATCCTCTTCCACCGGAGGGCATCCTCCGCCTTGTCGATCATCTCCTCGAGTTTCTCGATCTGCTCATCGGTGATCCGCTCGCAGATGATCTTGAGGGTGTAACCTTCCAGAACCGTCCGGATGTCGAACAGATCTTCGATCTCTTCCGGGGAATCGTGGGGAACGCAGAAGCCGCGGGACTCCAGGGGTTCGATCAATCCTTCCTGTTCGAGCTTGTGGAGGGCCTCCCTCACCGGGGTGCGGCTGACCCCCAGTTCCTCCGCGAGATGTTCTTCCGCGAGGCGCTCGCCCGGAACGAACCGGCCGGACAAGATGTTTGATTTCAGATAGTCGTAGGTCTTCTCCCGGACGGAGATGGCATTCTTCCTGGGTTTACCGGAGGAATTCATGTTCATGATTGTATCCAATAAGACCGTCGGCAATACGTTTCGCAAAATTTTTATTATATCTCCAACCTATTGTCAAGCGAATTTCTTTCAAAAAATAGCCTTTATTTTCACAGGTGTTAAGTGTTACGTGTTAAGTGTTACGTAAAACCTAAAGCTTAAAACCTAACACGCTTATTTAACATGATTCGTTATTTTTGGATACATCTTTGTACTTGTATATAAAAAAGACTTGTGTTAAGGAGAGCCGAACCGAGGGGGAAGCACCCCCATGTTTTCTTTGCGGAAAGGAGTCTCACGATAAGCAATGGCTTTTCAGGTGACCGTGGATCGGGGAAAATGCAACGGTTGCGAGGAATGTCTTGAGGCCTGCACGGTGGGAATGTTCCGGATGCAAAAAGGCAGGGCGGCGCCTGTTGCGGACAGAGAGTGCCTGGGCTGCGAAAGCTGCGTGGGCGCCTGCGAGGAAAACGCCATCACCGTGACCGATCTGCGGGTTCAGCTGTCGGATACCTGCCTGTGCCTGCTCAGCGCATTGGACGATGTGGAAACCGAAACCGAAAACCACCGGACAGACGGTCTTTAAAGGAGAATAATCATGCGTTCAGATGGTATGAAAAAAGGGCTGGAAAGGGCGCCGCACCGGTCCCTGTTCAAGGCGCTGGGGCTGACGGATCGGGAGATCGAACGGCCGATGATCGGCATCGCCAACTCCGCCAATGAGCTCATCCCCGGCCATCTCCACCTGCACCAGATTTCCGAGGCGGTCAAGGCCGGCATCCGCATGGCCGGCGGGACGCCGCTGGAGTTCTTCACGATCGGGGTCTGCGACGGCATCGTCATGGGCCACGAGGGAATGAAGTATTCGCTGAGCTCGCGGGAGCTGATCGCCGACTCCGTCGAGTCGATGGCGATGGCCTACCCGTTCGACGGCCTGGTCCTCATCCCCAACTGCGACAAGATCGTCCCGGGGATGCTGATGGCCGCGGCGCGCCTCGACATCCCCAGCATCGTGATCAGCGGCGGCCCTATGCTGACCGGCGAGTTCCAGGGACAGAAGATCGACCTGATCACCGTCTTCGAATACGTCGGCAAGGTCAAGGTCGGGGAGATGGCGATGGAGGATCTCCGGGAGGCGGAGGGATGCGCCTGTCCGGGCATCGGTTCCTGCGCGGGGATGTTCACGGCCAACTCGATGAACTGTCTTACGGAAGTCCTGGGAATGGCGCTCCCCTACAACGGGACCATCCCGGCCGTCTGGGCGGAGCGGATCCGTCTGGCGAAGGAGACGGGGATGCAGATCATGGAGCTGGTGGACCGCGGCCTCAAGCCATCGGCAATTCTCACCGCCGAGGCCTTCGCGAACGCCATCACCGTGGATATGGCCTTCGGAGGCTCGACCAACACCTCGCTCCACCTGCCGGCGATCGCGAAGGAGGCGGGCATCCCGCTGACGCTGGACCAATTCAACTCCTTCAGCGACAAAACCCCGCACCTCTGCTCCATGTCCCCCGGCGGCCCCCATCACCTCTCGGATCTCCACCAGGCCGGCGGCATCCCCGCCCTGATGCAGGAACTCTCCCGAGGCGGGCTGATCCGGACCGGCGCCCGCACCGTCACGGGGAAAACGGTCGTTGAGAACCTGGCGGGAAAGCGGGTCGTCAACCCGGAGATCATCCACCCTCTGGAAAATCCCTACCATGCGACGGGCGGCTTAGCCGTCCTGTCCGGCAACCTGGCCCCGGAAGGCGCCGTAGTCAAACGTTCCGCAGTGGACGACGCCATGCTCCGCCATACGGGACCGGCCCGCGTCTTCGACTCGGAAGAACCGGCCATGCAGGCCATCCTGGAGGGGAGGATTCAAAAGGGAGACGTGGTGGTCATCCGCTACGAAGGGCCG
>MICJ01000091.1:0-164 GCA_001830835.1 Syntrophobacterales bacterium GWC2_56_13
CTTCAGAGATATGATGTGCAACCGATCGCAGGCGTCGCGGACAGCGGATAGCAGGTCCCTGGCGGGAAGGAAGGATTCGTTGCTTGTTTTTTCGGCCATAAAAAACCCCTAACAGATCCTTTCTGATAGGAGTTATCAGCCGAGCGGCGGTTGCGGTGAACCCC
>MICJ01000091.1:216-13125 GCA_001830835.1 Syntrophobacterales bacterium GWC2_56_13
GCAAGATGAAGAATGCCGACTCAAACCTTAAGACAACCTGATATTTGTGCTTGACACCTGGGGCGAAATCCTTTATTTGCACGCCAAACTGGTGGGGATGGAGTCCCCCGCTGAAAAATGCTTCTTAACAGAGCTGATGACTCCTGCCCCGCCATTTGATACCGGCGCCGTCTGCGGAAGGTCGGGCGCCACAACCTGCCGAGATCTGCGCTCCAGATCGGAATGGCAACGGACAGGGGGATGGGTTGGGCGATGAATAGCCGAGGGGCCAGTGGAGAATTCGCATAGCCTGCCTCCATCCGACAGACTAAAAACAAAGAAACTGCGAACAAAATGACCGATCCTTCCGGTTCGACGAGTTTCGGAATTGATGCCGCGGACGAGATTATCGTTGCTTCCCCGATGACCTGCCCGCCGACTTGCTGCGCGGCCTGGACGGATTTCTGGCGAGCAGCAAGCGGATTGAATTTCAAAGCCCCGTCTCAACCTGTATAAAGACAATCATCGCGCTGCTCAAACGCAGATATCGGGTCTTTAAAGGAAAAAGCTTCCCACAGTCCCATATCTTCTTCGATCGACGACACGCATTTAAGCTCCCTCCCTGGGAAGAGGTTCCCGACGCTTATGACCTGGCGTGCAAGCTGGTTTGGCGTCGGATCGCATCGTTCAGTCTCGTGCAGGGAACTCTCCTTTCCATAGGCACCCTTCACTTTTCTTCAGTTTTCAAAGAGCAGCATTACATGAAACTTTGGAAAATCATATTTTTCAGGATGAACTAATTTGATGCAATTCGGCGATATATTATATCTTGATATTTGAAGCGGAATTCTGTAGATTGCGCGCTATAAAATTAGGCGCCTGGGTGGTTGCGTTTGGTATTTTAATGATTTAGTGTGTGTTAAGAAAAAGTTTTTTAAACAATTTTGAAAAGAAAGGGGGGTAATAAACATGAGTTTCAATATCTCGAAAAAGTATATTAAGGCAGATCCAAGAAAACTCGCAGATTGGCAGGTTGCGGATATAGCGGAGGAAAATATGCCCACTGTCGACCAGTGGCAGAGTAGTTTGGGCCTTCAGAAGGATGAAATCATTCCCATGGGCAGGCTATGCAAACTTGATTTCATGAAGATTATGGAACGTCTAAAAAGTAAACCGGACGGAAAGTATATTGAGGTTACAGCGATCACCCCAACCCCCCTCGGAGAAGGAAAGACGACAACTGCCATGGGTCTGATGGAAGGACTTGGAAAAAGGGGGAAGAATGTTGGCGGTTGTGTCCGTCAGCCTTCGGGTGGCCCCTCAATGAACATCAAGGGTACGGCTGCAGGAGGGGGGAAAGCCCTCCTCATTCCTATGACCGAATTTACCCTCGGTCTTACTGGCGACATCAATGACATCACCAATGCCCACAACTTGGCAATGGTTGCCCTGAATGCCCGGATGCAACACGAACGAAATTACGACGATGCCGAATTAGCCAAGCGTAAGCTCAAACGTCTGGACATTGATCCTACAAATATAGAGATGGGCTGGGTCATGGATTTTTGCGCCCAGGGTTTGCGAAATATTACTATGGGTCTTGGGGGCAAGATGGATGGGTTTCTGATGCAATCCAAATTTGGGATTACAGTCAGTTCAGAGATCATGGCGATCCTTTCTATTGTCCGGGACCTCAAAGACCTGCGGGAGAGGCTGGGCAAGATTATTGTGGCCTATGATAAAAAGGGTAAACCTGTCACCACCACAGATCTTGAAGTGGCAGGCGCGATGTGCGCCTACATGCGGAACACCATCAATCCCACATTGATGTCTACTGCAGAATTCCAGCCCTGTCTGGTTCATGCAGGCCCCTTCGCCAACATTGCTGTGGGTCAATCCTCCATCATCGCTGACCGCATTGGGTTGAAGATGTTTGACTACCATGTCACCGAGAGTGGTTTTGGCGCCGATATCGGTTTTGAGAAATTCTGGAATGTGAAATGCCGTCTGAGTGGGCTTATTCCCAATGTTTCGGTGCTGACTACTACTATCAGGGCCTTGAAGATGCACGGCGGTGGGCCTCAAGTTGTGGCTGGCCGTCCTCTTGATGAGTCTTATACAAAAGAAAACTTGGGGCTTCTTGAGAACGGGATTGCCAATTTGACCCACCACATCGGGATAATAAAGAAATCGGGGATCAATCCCGTGGTCTGTATCAATTCCTTCCATACAGATACCAAGGATGAAATTGCAATGGTACGAAAGTATGCTGAGCAGGCAAAAGCGCGCTGTGCAATTTCCGAACACTGGCTCAAAGGAGGGGATGGCGCCCTTGAGCTTGCCGATGTCGTCATGGACGCTTGCAAAGAAAAAGTCAATCTCAAATTCCTCTACCCGTTGGAGTTGCCGCTTAGACAAAGGGTTGATCTCGTCGCAAAAGTGATATACGGAGCCGACGGCGTCTCCTGGACCCCTGAGGCCGAAGCCAAAGCCAAACGGCTTGAGGCCGAACCCGCAATGAAGGATTTTAACACCATGATGGTCAAGACCCACCTCAGCCTGACTCATGATCCGGCAATTAAGGGAGTGCCCAAAGGTTGGATACTGCCGGTTCGTGATGTTTTGATCTTTGCCGGTGCGAAATTCCTCTGCCCATGTACGGGTACGATCAGCCTGATGCCGGGAACCAGTTCTGACCCAGCCTACAGAAGGGTCGATGTCGATGTGGAAACCGGCAAGGTGAAGGGACTTTTTTAAGAGGAGGGGAATTTATGACTGCAAAATTGATCAGCGGCAGCGAGATTGCCCGGCAGATCCGAGAGGAGTTGACGGGGGAAACGGCCCGGCTGAAGGAGAAGTTCAATGTCGTCCCGGGGCTGGTGACCATCCTTGTCGGTCAGAATCCGGCCTCGATGAGCTATGTCACGGCTAAACAGAAAGCATCCAAGGAGATCGGATTCCATTCCATTCAGGAGAACCAGTCGGAGACCATGACGGAGGCTGAACTACTGGCCTTGATCGACCGTTACAACCGTGATCCCAAGATCCATGGCATCCTGGTGCAGCTCCCCCTCCCGAAGCACATCAATGAGACAAGGGTTCTGTACGCCATCGATCCGAAGAAGGATGTCGACGGCTTCCATCCCGTGAATGTGGGGAAGATGATGATCGGCGAGGCGGATTATCTCCCCTGCACGCCGGCGGGGATACAGCAGCTCCTGATTCGTTCCGGCGTGAAGATCAGCGGGGCCGAGGTCGTCGTCGTAGGCAGGTCGAACATAGTTGGCAAGCCGATCGCCAACATCCTTCTTCAGAAACAAAAGGGGGCGAACGCAACGGTGACGATCTGCCACACGGGGACTGTGGATATGGCGTTTCATACGCGCAGGGCGGACATCCTCATCGTGGCCGCCGGGAAGCCAAAGGCCGTTACCGCGGACATGGTCAAGGAGGGTGCGGTTGTGATCGATGTGGGAGTCAACCGGATCGGGATGACGCCGGACGGAAAGGCCAGGCTCTGCGGCGATGTGGATTTCGAGACGGTGAAGGAGAAGGCGTCCCTGATTACGCCGGTGCCCGGAGGCGTGGGGCCGATGACGATCACGATGCTGATGATGAACACCGTCAAGGCGGCCAAACTTGCGGCCGGGATCGAATAAACAAGACCTATTTGTACCCGGGAAATAAGCTTTCCTCGACGGTCAAGCGCAAAGGCCGGACGGTCTCGTCCGGTCTTTGCGCTTATTCTCTATGGACGATGGGGCCTAATTAAAATGGATAAACGAATTCTTATATGGATGAAAGCAAACATCGGCAGAACCATTGACCCACTGAGAAAGAATGCGTTGCCTTTTAAAATTAAGGCAGTTGATGAGCCGCATAAGAAGGTAAATTTTACCTTTCGCGATAGAGATGGTGTTACCGAAAAAATCGCTTTGCCTTTACATTTTGCGATGTTCGAGAGAGCTCTCACCTATCTGGAAGCCAATAAAGCGGGAATGGTGAGGCTCGGCGCAAAGGTTAAACCTCCTTATGATCAGGATACCGTTGAGGGGCAGATATGGAGACAGCCCTATGTATGTCCCACCCCCTTTAAGGCATCGCCCCATGTCTGCGACATTATTGCTCTGTCTGGTCTTGCTGAGTATGGGCGCGTTAAGAACCATAGAACCGGTCATGAGGTGCAGGCGATCGGATTTACTGGAGAGTATAAAAAAGCTCCGGAAAAATCCTTGCCTGATACCGGCACAAAGACAAAAGAAGCTGAATCCGACAAGGCCAAAATTGTTCTTAAGTATCTTGAGACAAATCCCCGGAGGACCTATTGCGATGACTGTCTATCCGATCTTCTCGATATCAGGCCACGGCAGCAGATAAACCAGATATGCAATAAGTGGCTTAAGTCTCCTGGGAAAATCCTGCGCCAGGTAAATACTTGTTCAGTATGTGAGAAGATCAAATTGGTTAATGCCGTACCCCCTGGGCAGCCGTTACCTATAGAAGCCGGAGTTTCACCAAAAGAAATCAGTCACCAGCCAGTGGTGGTGTCAGATGACATAGAGCATTCCGTTCTGAACTACTATTCAAAGATGCAACAAGACCCTCACCATCGCTATAGATCATGGGAACATTGTTACCTTTTCTTTCAGAAACACAGACCTTTCCGTACCGCTGAGACCAAGGACTTGGCAAACCTCCACTTGGCATTTTTTCTGGCCAGTTGGGGAATGTATAGAGGCAAGACCTTTCTTCTCTGGAAAGACTACCGGATATTTGACCCGATCGTTGATGCCTTGATAGATCCGGAATATGAAACCCTTTATCATTTGGATCCGGCTGTGTTATCTAAAGACTCCACTGTTACCTCGCTTGTATTCCAACTGGCTAAAAACTTGTCGGACATATTCACGAAAACAGTTAATATAGTGAATGGTCGGGCAAGAAATATTGAGGTCACCGACACCCTGGTAACCAAAATCCTTCTGGGGACAATGGCCTGCACACCCGCCTATGATAGGTATGTCAATGCAGGTCTCGAGAAAAGTGGATTCATGCATCGTCGATTCACTCAGGCATCCTATAGGGAGCTTCTGAATTTCTATCGAATGAACTCCAACACCTTCAGTGGGCTTCGTTTACCGATACCAAACTCAAATTTCTGCTACCCACCAATGAAGTTGATTGACATGTACTTCTGGAGTATTGGATCAGATTCCCGTCCTGACAAGTAGAACTCGAACAAAACATCTCTTTGTCAGATTGTTGTTGATAGAATATCTTGGTTTCTATCGATCTGTTTTATTTTTTTATTTTATAAGGCATTGCTTTTGGCGGTGGAAGTATAAGCTGCAACGGACTTGTATGCCAAGGAAATATTGGCCACAGGTGTGCGGCGCCGATGATCGTGGAAAGAATGTATCCTGGTGCCCGAACTATCGGGAGAGTGAACCGCTTTTCGGCCATTTCACCAGTCACGAATGCCTTTTCGGGCGTAATCCAGACAGACCTCTCCTACACGCCTCTTTTTGACAATGCGTTATGACCGTATGTATTCATCCCATATGCATTCGGGATCGCCGTAGATAGCATCAGCGTTTGTTTTGCATAATGGACGTGACGAACTTCCGTGGATCCTATACGATCCAGTGATGTTTTTGACGTTATCCTTCATCCCTCCCTATCCCCAGCTCTCGCCTCAACGGCCCGAGGTCAATGAAGGGTTCACCGGCCTTCTTTTTCCTGGCTTCTCCGTTTTCCATATCCTTGATAAGGCCGAGGACTTTCTCCCGCCCCGCTTTTGTCGCCACGGCCTCCCGGGGGGTCTTGCCTCCGAGGGCCGGAATCTCTTTATCGGGCCAGGCAGACATATGCTTCTGCATTATGGAGGCCAGCATGGCCCGCGCCCCCTCATTCTTTATGGGCTTTGCCCCTTCGCCTTTTTCTTTATGCCGTTCCATGGCCACGCGGATATCTTCGAACTCGTCGATGCGGTGGCGGATAGCCCCCTGCATCAGATCTTGAAGCCTTTTCTTACCCCTTTCGAGCCGTTCCCGGGACATACATTCGAGGATCAGCCTGTCGGGATAGAGATTGACTGTGCCGAGGACCGTAAATGTCATCTTTCCGGAGGGATGGACGATGCTGGAGGTGGCAATCATTCCCTTTTCATCCGACTCGTGGCCCATCTCCCAGTCTTTTGAGGGGCCTCTTTTCAGCCACGAGAAGCTCACGCCTCCGGAAGGGATCTCCTCCTCATCGGCAAAATCGTACTCTCCGGAAAGGAGCTTCCGGGTGCGCCCACAATCGGACACCGTGAAGCGTGCCCTCGAAGAGATGATCCTGTGCCTCTCTTCGGTGAGCAGCACGGGCGGTTCTTCTACGACCTCATCGAAGAAACGACCGATCAGGAAGGCATTCTCCTTCAGGAAGACGGGCCAGCCCGCGCGGTCCGTGTCGGCTTCGAACGACCGGCGCGCGTTGTCCAGGTATGCCTTCAGGTCTGCGAGTCTCATCCGCGGCATCGTCTGTCCGTTTCCCGCAAACCTGCACGTGCCGTCCATCGTGTAGACCCTCACCTGAACGAGGTCCCACTGAACCGCCTCGTAGGACCCGGAGACCTCCTCCACATCCATTGTTTCACCGGTAAAGAGATCCCGGATTGTCAGGCCCTCCCCTTCCCGGACGGCCAGTACCTCATAGATCGACTGGTAACTTCTCATGAGGGAGTCGGCGAGGCGTCTCTCATCTTCGGACAGCGAGCTCAGCCGCCGGTCGCAGAAGCCCTCCAGGATCGTTTTGCCGTCTGCCGTGCGGTAGTCGTGGATGAACCAGTCGTGGAATTGGCCTTTGTCTCTGGAGGCCCTCTCGGGCAGCATGATGGGCTCCCGGGTTTCGGTGTTCCAGAATATGCCGGTAGCCATCAGGAAGTCCTTGCGGGATATCTCACGTTCGGCGTAGCGGGCGAGGCTTTCCCGGAGGCGCCGGAAAACCGGGTCGGGTGCGGGCGGTTTGCGGGGCACCGGTTCGGCCGGTGCGGCCCCCTGACCGGATTCCTTGAGGAGGCAGCACTTCTTGTATTTTTTTCCGCTTCCGCAGGGGCACGGGTGGTTCCGGCCGACCGCGCGTCGCGGGCGGACCGGCTCCTGCCCCCCGGGGCGCTGCTCACCCGGATGGGGAAGCCCCCTCCCGAGCCGTTCGGCCACCATCATGAGCTTGTCGAGGAGGACTTCCCTGAATTGATCGGGATCGGCCGTGAGCCGGTAGTAGTGCCCCCGGTCCATGATCTCCGCGGCCCTGCTGTAATGGGAAAAGGCGGCATCGAGATCGCCCTTGTCGAAGGCGTATTCACCGAGGCTGACGTGGCCCTCCACCGCCAGGGGATCGTTCTTGATCGCCCGCTCGTAAAAGGGCACGGAATCCTCTCTCCGCTTGATCTGCCGGAGGGCATTGGCGAACCCGATGAGGAGTTCGGGGCTTTCCGGGTTCTTTCGCAGCTTCTTTTCATACTTGTCGACCAGATCCTGGAGCGGGATCTCCTTCCCAAAGGAGGAGGTCGTTCCTATCGGGACCACCGTCATTTCATCCCGGTCCATTTTGACCGTCCCGGGGTCAAGGGTGAGGAGCGCCAGCCGGGCGGTGACCGCGACCATTGCCTCATTGGTGAACTCATAGTGGTCGAGGGCCCCGCATTTCTTGCAGACGATCTGGTCCTGGATCACCGTGTCTTTGGCGTCGACAGCCACGAAGACCTTGCCGACCGTGTAATGATAGACATTCCGGCAGGAGCGGCACTGAAGAGGGATTTCCAGGGGTTCCCTCAGGAATGCGCCCATGTCCCCCTTCTCCATCGCGCCCTGCAAGCGCTTCTCTCTTTCTTCGCGGAGCTCTATTTCCCGCTTGATGCGCTCAAGTTCGGGGTCTGCCGCGCCGTTGATGAGGCAGAGGATGCAAAAGGCCTCGCCCTCGGCCTGCTCTCCCTCTTTCAACTCGACCTTGAGGGGGGGAATGAACCTTTTGTCCCCGATGCAGGCCACGGTGTCCAGAAGACAATCCCTGTACTCGCCCCATAACAGGGACCAGTGGTCCAGGATTAGATTGACAGCCTCCTCCGTCGGAAGGTTCTCCAGTATCCGCAATGCCAGGGGTATTCCGGCCGGATCGTTCTTCTCGAAAAAGGGGCGCAGAAGGGGAATGGAAAGGGGGCTCAGCTTACCTACGGCCTCGATGACATCATCCTCGAATCCGTTGCCTTTGAAGTCCACCGCGAGCAGATCCCGGGCCAACCCTTCATCGATGAACCTGCCCGCGAACCGGATGAATCTCCCGTTGGCCTGGGTGAATGGGAGCTGACTCACCCGGCGCACAGCCTCGCGCACCAGGCTCTTCACGTCCGCCTTTTCGGCAAAAAGATCCATGATCGCATCATCCTGGGGCGCATCGGGCCTCTCCTCGAAGAAGAGATCGATCGCCGCATCCGCGTCGAGGGTCTCCGTATTCAGTGCGATGAGGGAGCGGAACTCCGTGAGCAGCGCAAGAACGATGACGGCAATCGCCGCCATGGTCTCTCTCTGTGCCGCGGGGGCCTCCGCGGCGGTTGCCTTAAGAGCGGCCAGGGCGGCGCAATGAAAGAACGGGACATCCCGCCTCGCCTGCCAGCGGAGATAGGCATCCTCGCCGCGCTCCAGCCTTTTCCCCTGCTGAATCGCCAGGGCGGTCCTTTCCGCCTCTTCCAGGATTTCGTCGAATCTCCGCTTTTTCAAGAGCTTTTCGATGGCATTCCCGACGTGCTTGTACTCGGTTCCGGCCAGAAGGGCCAGGGACGCCTCCACCTCGCCGGCGAGAACCTTGGAGGCTTTCCCCTTGCCTGGTTTGCCGGCGAGTGCATCGACCGGGCACCATGCCCCGGCGCGGTTCGCGATCTTGGCCAGGATCGCCGGGATGTAGCCGCTCACGCCGCTGTGATAGGCGAAGAGGAGCAGTTTTCCGATGTCCGTGCCCGCCTCGATGTTTGCGCTGAAAAATGCACCGGCGGCCATCTCCTTGAAGTCGTCGAACGAGTCGAGATGACGCAGGGCGTCCTCCACATACCGCTGCGACTCGTCCGTTTCGAGGAGGGCGACATTCATCAACGCCCCGGCGAAGTCGGCCGGATCGGCCCCCGGTATCCGGGTATGTTTGTCCCGCACGGCGTCAAGGAGCCTGCCGTCTTTCATCAAAGCCAGCGCATATCCGATGCGCTTCGCGGCAATGCGCGAGCTTTTCCTGAAGGCGGCAAGCAGGGCATCGGCGAAATTCCTGTCGGGTTCATCGCAAAAATAGGCGGCGGCTTGACCCGTCACCGGTTCGTTCCGGTCGCTCAGGAGTCCGGCCATGAGCGGCCCCGCCTCTTTCGGGTAGAGGCGGCGAATCCGGCCGGCAGCCCAGCATTTCACCTCCGGGTCTTTATGGTCGCACAATCGAGCGAGATTTTCGAAGCTCCACAAAAAAGCCGTCATCTGTTCCTCCTGTCATGGGTGTAGCCGCCCGGGGATTCACGCTCATCCGGACCTTCCTTTTGATGAAAGCGTGGGCGGCATCATATGACAAAAGCGGAGAATGATCAACGCCGAAACGTCCCCCGAATGTGCGTATTTGCTTAATTGTAGTTACGATAAAATCGTGAAAATCGACTTCGACCCGGTAAAGAGCGAACAGAACACCAAGTTGCGATCCCTGTCTTTTGATAGGGCGGATGATTTTGGAGGTTCGATATCATGAGGATGAAACCGCTGACCGATAAATCCGGGGAAGTCCGGGAATTGACCAGGAACGTTATGAAGCGTTTCCGACCGGCCTCTGAAGTCTTGCCACAGGAGCTTTTGGCGGTATTGCCGAAACGAAAGCCGGGGCAACGGGGGCGCAAAAGATGCCGACGAAGGAACCCGTAACAGTTCGTTACAGCCGCGATGTCTTGGAATATTTTCGTTCTACAGGCCCCGGCTGGCAGGCGCGCATCGATGCTGTGCTAAAAGAGTGGGTTGCGCAACATTGTCAGGGCCATGAAAGTACTTTTTTAAACGCCATGAACCCGAAGTCAGGGGAAGAGGACCTCGCTAATCCCAGTGGCCCCAACCTCGCCTTATAGGTGTTCTTCCGGCGAGCCTACGTAACGGGAAAGAATTTGTGGAGGGTGAGTTTGGGGGGCAAATGCCACGGTGACGATCTGCCACACGGGGACTGCGGACATGGCGTTTCATACGCGCAGGGCGGACATCCTCATCGTAGCCGCCGGGAAGCCAAAGGCCGTCACGGCGGACATGGTCAAGGAGGGAGATGAGTCGGGCATGCTGAATGAAGTGCGGCGGGCGAGGTTGCGCGGTTAAATGTTCTCCCTGCAGCTTGTCATGTCTGCTATTTTAGGCAATAAAACGGTGAAAGTTGTCCCCTTGCCCTCCGTGCTTTCCAAAGAAATCGTCCCGAGGTGAGCCTCAACTATGCTTTTTACAATTGTGAGCCCCAGACCAGTTCCCACGATCTGGCGGGTCTCTATTGATTTTACCCGGTAAAATTTATCGAAGATGTGCGGGATGTCTTCACTTTTGATGCCTATGCCCGTATCGGCTACAGAAATTTTCACAAAGCCGTCATGGTCGTTGAGAGTGATCGTTACTCTTCCCCCGGCGGGTGTATATTTAACGGCATTGGAAATGAGATTGGTAAAGATGCCCTCCATGCTGTCCCTGTCGGCCTGAATTAAGGAAATTCTTGGGGGGGGCACAAACACGATATGGATGTTTTTCTCGATCGCATCGCTCTTCATCATTTCCACCGCACGGGGGATCACCTCGGCGAGAGACAGGGGTTCCTTGTACTGGACCATTTTCCCCGCCTCAATCTTGGAAAGATCCAGCAGGTCCTTGATCAGAATCAGAACGCCTTTCGTTCTTTCTTTGGCGCGGGCAATTAGCTGTTCCTGTTTTTCGGTCAACTCACCCGCCATACCGCCGAGGATGACCGTCAACTGCTGCTCCACCGTGGCAATGGGCGCACGCAACTCGTGGGCCACCATGGCGATGAATTCAGACTTCATCTTATCCAGCTCTTTCAGGTAGCTGATATCCTGTAAAACGGTGACGGTTCCCATGATCTCGCTGAGATCATTGCGTACAGGCGCCGTATGGGCGCGGAGAAACATTTCCTGCGCTTTGCCGATAATCAGTTCCTGGGATATGGATGTGTAGGCGCTGTCTCCTGCCTTTTGACTCTCTTCTATGGTCTTTGACAATTCCAGGGGAAAGTTGGATTGCGATACAAAGTTGCCCAGAAGGCGTGATTCGGGAATCTCAAGCATGCGGCCGGCCGCCGGGTTCACAAGGACGATACAACTGTCCCGGTCACAAACGAGGATGCCGTCGCCCATGCAATTGATGATTGTTTTGACCCGCGATTTTTCCGTTGCCACATCCCGCAGGGAACGTTCCCGTTCACTGCGGAGGAACTCTGCCTCCCGCTGCAGCCTCCTTCGTTCCAGCGCCCTTTTTATGACAATACGGAGCTGATCAGGGGTGAAAGGCTTGGCAATGAAATCATAGGCGCCTTTTTTCATGGCCTCCACGGCCGACGCCACCGTGGCATAACCGGTAATGATGATGACGAGCAGGGTGTCATCCAGCGCCTGAACCTTTTCCAGGACTTCCATGCCGCTCATCCCGGGCATCATCAGGTCCAGGAGGATAATATCAATCTCTTTGGGTGATTCTTGGAGCTTGGCGAGACCGACGCTCCCGTTCTCGGCAGGGAGAACAGACCAGCCATGTTCTGAGAGAATGCGTGCACACCCGTCCCGCATGATCTGTTCATCATCAATAACCATAATTTTAATTTGGTCGGTCATTAATCCCCCTGCAGGCGGCAAGGAGTAAGGAGTAAGGTGTAAGGAGTGTTTTGCACCTCTCGCCTCACACCTTGCACCACTTACTGCCTGGAAAAAAGCGCCTCGACCCGCTTTGCCAGTTCCACTGGCTCAACCGGTTTGTCCATGTAATCATCCGCCTCCGTCTCCATTCCCATCTGGTGGCTGAAACGGGTGGTCGATATATGTGAAACCACCGCCGTCAGCAGAAGAACGGGTATCTCGCAAAGAACGGGGTCGGCTTTAAGCTCTTTGCAGACTGTATATCCGTCTTTATCGGGCATCATGACGTCCAGGACGATGAGGTCAGGTTTCTCGGTCTTTGTCTTCTCAAGTCCCTCGACGCCGCCGTAAGCGACAATCACTTCATAATGCTTGGACTTTAAAATCATTGATATCGCCTCGACAAGATCGGGATCATCGTCAACTACCAGAATCCTTTTTGCCATTGTGATCCTCCATTATTAATTTTTATATTAATCCTTTATTAGACAGGAGTTTGAGGGGATCGGTGAGGTGGCGGCTGAGCCATTTTGCCGCTTCCTTATGCCCCATCGCCAGGCCCATCAGTTCCGTGAAATAAAAGACGGGTATCCCGCTTCTCCCGTCTTGGACCGGAAGACCTGCCTGCCTTGCATCCAGATTGGCGTGACACATGGTGCAGCCCGTGACGATACAGTCAGCGCCCGCTTCCAGAGCCATCGAGAGGATTCTTTGACTTAACTTGACAACGATATCGGTCCGCGTCATCACCAGAGACGCGCCGCAGCAGTCCGTTTTATAGGACCAGGGCACAGCCTCGGCGCCCAGCATCTCCATAAGGCGATCCATGTGTTCAGGATTTTCATACTGTTCAACGCCCGTCAGCTCAGGAGGGCGGACGGCCAGACAACCATAGTAACATGCCGCCTTCAGACCCGTAAGGGGCTTCACAATCTTTGCCTTAAGTTCCTCGCTCATGGCGGCATCGCAAAAAAAGTCGAGGGCGTAGCGGACGGGCACCTTTCCTTCATAAGGAGAAAGAAGATACTCCGGATGTT
>MICJ01000092.1 GCA_001830835.1 Syntrophobacterales bacterium GWC2_56_13
TCGAGAACCACATGATGAGAAAGTAACAGGCCAGAGGGAGAGCCACGATGAAGACATCCAGCGGGGATTCGATGATCTTGTTCCCCTGGGTGGAGAACATGATCACGATGGTGAACAATAGCGCCACGAGCGTCAGGGGGCTGAGTTTCGGCATGAAAGCGGTGTTGAACCAGGTCTCCCCTTTGGCAGCGATGAGGCCGTAGCGGGTGATGAGGCCCGCCAGGAACGGGATTCCGAGATAGATGAAGACCGTCTTGGCCGACTCCGCCATGGAAACATGGATGTTGAGGCCTTCCGCCAGGCCCAGCCAGTTGAGCATCAGGGTAATGAAGAAGTAGATGTACACGGCGTAGAAGAGGACCTGGGCAATGGCGTTGAAGGCCACGAGCCCTACGGCCAGCTCCCGGTCTCCGCCGGCAAGCTCGTTCCAGACGATGACCATGGCGATGCAGCGGGCGAGCCCTACGAGGATGACGCCGATCATGTACTCGGGGTAGTTGTGGAGGAAGATGATCGCCAGGACAAACATGACCAGGGGGCCGATGACCCAGTTCTGCAGAAGGGAAATAATAAGCATCCGCTTGTTTTTAAATACCTTTCCCATCTCCTCATACTTGACCCGAGCCAGGGGCGGGTACATCATCAAGATCAGCCCCGCGGCAATCGGAATGGATGTCGTTCCCACCTGCAGGCCGGTGATGAAATTCGACAACCCCGGCAGAAAATAACCGATGCCGATCCCCAACCCGATGGCGATGAAGATCCACAGTGTCAGATACCGATCCAGAAACGACAATCTTTTCGCTACCCCGTCCGTCATAAATTCCTCCTCTCTGATCGCATCATGATTAAAAACAAAACTCTGAACTATCAAATACCAAGGGGTTATGAATACAAAAATCAATTGACGCCGTACATGTCCCGTCCAAACAGCCGCAGGGCCTCCAGCCCCTTCGGTTCGTGGTCGAGCAGCGGGGCGAAGAGCATCGGTTTGTGGAACCGACTTTCGATGTCGGAAAGGTATTTCTCCTGTTGTTTTCTCCTCCTGCCGAAGAAGGCGTTGTTCCCCGCATCCTGCGGCAGGAGATAGTTGACGGCCACCATCGCCGTTTCGATCCCAACCTGCTTTTTCAGGTCCTCGGCGGCCCGCCAGGCCTCGATGATGGGCGTGTATTCGGGGTACATCACGAAAACAAAGGCGCTCTTGTCGCCATTGCGCATTTTTTCGATGACGTCGCCGTATTTGTTCTGCGTGGCCTCCGAGGTCTGCTTCGTCAGCGTCCCCAGATCGATGAACCCCTTCCAGTCGGTGGGAAGCTCCAGGAGCCGCAGGGTATGGCCCGTCGGCGCCGTGTCGAAGACGGTGATGTCGTAGCCGTTCCCCTCAAAGTAGCTCATGAACTTCTCGAAGGCGGCCATCTCCTCGGCGCAGGGTGAATTCAGATCCTCCTCCACGGATCGTTTCGTCTCCTCGCTCTGATCCTTGACGGCGGCCAGAATCCTCGCCTTGTATTCTTCGAGGGCCTGCCGCTGATCGATCCGGGCCGCAAAGAGGTTGTCGATGTCCTGGATTCGAGACGGCTCATGATTGATCTCCTGGCCGAAGATATCCTGGAGATGGGACGCCGGATCGGTCGTCACGATCAGGGTCTTGAATCCATGCTCGGCCAGGTACAGGGAGGTGGCGCTGGCAATAGTGCTCTTGCCCACGCCGCCTTTTCCGGTAAAGAAGATGTACCTTTGGCCGTTGATGGGCTTCAACAGATCAAAGCAGCGGTCTTTCCGATAAAGTTTCGGATTTACGTGAAATTCTGCTGCCGCTGCGGGCTGATCGATTCGGATGTCGTCCTTTTTCCCCTCAAAGACGAAGCTTCCCACGGCGCGGAGCAGCGCGATTCCCGCGACTTCGGCTTCGCGGAGCGGATAGAAGACCTTCTCAAGAGAGGGGAACTCGGATTCGATCCGCGCGATGGTCAGCTCCTCTTCCCCTTTCTTCTTTCGGAAGAAGGCGTCCGTGCACGCTTCTTCAGGCAGGAGCCCGTTGATGATGAGAAAGCTGGTGGCGATGCCCAGCCTGGAAAGCTCTTCCGTGCTTCTTTTCGTCTCCAGGAGGGATGAATTCTCAGGTTTGAGGACAAAGACGAAAGACGTGCGATCCCGATCCTGAAGATAGGAAATCGCCTTCTCATACTTTGCCTTCGCGCTCTGGAGAGACGCCCCCGGACCGATGCAGGTGGAGGCGTCCTTCTGCAATGTTTCGCTCCAGCCGCTCGGAAGTTCCAAAAGACGGATGGTGTGCCCCGTGGGCGCCGTGTCGAACACGACGACATCGTACCCGGGGTCGTCCATGAATTCGATGAACTTGTCGAAGGCCGCGACTTCTTCCACGCAGGGGCTCTTCAACTGCTCCCTGACGACATTGAGGTTTTTCTCGTCCAGAAGCTCCCTCAGCGGGGCGACAATCCTCTCCCGGTATTCTTCCGACGCTGTATCGGGGTTGATCTCGATGGCATGGAGGTTCTCAACGCCCTGTATCGGCATGATCTGATGGCCGATCGTCTGGCCGAAGATATCCGCCAGGTTGGGTGCCGGATCGGTCGTCACCAGAAGGGTTTTATTGCCCGCCTTGGCCAGCCACACCGCCGCGGCGCAGCTCATCGTGCTTTTGCCCACGCCGCCTTTGCCGCTGAAAAAAACGAACTTTACCGAGTTGTTACGGGGCAGGACCAAGTTTTTAATCATGGTTGATCTTCTCCTCCAAATATGTCCTCAACGCATCGTATTGCAGATATTTCTGTCTGGCGACGATCTCGCCGTTAATGGTCGTGATCGGCAATACCGCCGGTCCATTCTCCTTGACCAGCCGGGCGATTTCCGGGTGGGCCATGAAAATAAGACTGTTAAAGGTCAAGCTGGCCCGCATGATCGACAAACCCTCGCCATATTCGCTCTGCAGGCGCTTCAACGCTTCACTGAACTCAATCAGATCCTTGTCCGGTTCCGGCCCGCAGACGCCCGTCGAGCAGCACATTGCGCCCTCGTAAATGATCAACTCGCTCTTTTCCATTTATCACACCTCTCTTTCCCTGATCCGCCCGGTTAATGCATCTCCTTAACGAGCCAGGTCCGGATCTCCTCTTTTTTGGGGATTTTTCCCACGGATTTGACCTCGCCGTCCACGACGACCGCCGGCGTGCCGAAAACGCCGTATTTCGCTATTTCAAGGGGCTCCGTCACATGGTCCACCCCGGCGGCAGGTTCATCTCACTCAGATGGCCGCTGGCGCGGCTGTGCATCACATCGTTATTTTTCCGTCATAACCACCCCGCTTCTCAATACGTGTTCACGATCCAGGTCCGGATCTCGTCCCGGACCCGCCGAAAAACCGCGAGAACCTCGGCCTTCGTTCCTCTTGCCACCGAGGGATCTTCGAATCCCTGATGGCGTCTCACGCCGCCTCCCGGAACAACCGGACAGGTCTTTTGGGCATTATCACAGACGGTCACCACTTCATCAAACGTAATGCCCGCGAGGACATCCAGCCCTTTTGCTCGATGCCCCCGGACGTCGATGCCGATCTCCGCCATCACAGCAACAGCGCCGGGATGGACTTCGGTCGGCGCGGTGCCGGCACTGTATGCCTCCCAGCGATCTCCCTTAAGCTCCCGAAAGAGCCCTTCGGCCATCTGCGACCGGGAAGCGTTGTGGGTGCATACGAAGAGGATCTTCCTTTTTCTCTCTTTCTCCGCCATCTTTTTTATCCCCCTGCAACCGGGTTCCGTCTTTCGTCAGATAATCACTTCCATGCCGTCATGTGCAACTTCCAGTTCGATCTCCCCGAGATGGTCCAGGAGGTCTTCCCCCAGGTGGGTGATGATCAGCCGTTTGCACCCCAGGTCGGCCCGGTGGGCCATCAGCGTTCGGTAATTGATATGGTTTTTCATCGGCTTTTCGAAGAAATAGCTTTCACAGATAAAGAGGTCCGCGCCATCGGCGACCTTCCTGAGGGCGTCGGTCCATTCAGTGTCGCCGGAATAGGCGATGATTTTTCCCACACATTCGATCCGCAGTGCGTAGGAGGGAGCACCGCTTCCGTGGATTACCCGAGCGGGCAAGACGGCCAAGTCACCCAATGACGCAGTTTCTCCCTCCGCCAGTTCCACATAATCGATGCGAAATTTCCTCTCTACCGCCGTAGAACCGGGATAGAAAACCTCCATCGCCTCCCGAACGCGCTGCGTCAGGCCGGGGGGGCCGGCGATGATGAGGGGTGCTTCGCGGCGGCTGATAAGCTGGGCATCGAGGATGAAAAAGGGGATGCCGCCGAAATGGTCCCCATGGAGATGGGAGATCAGGATGACATCGATTGCGGCAGAGCTGATCCCCGCCCGTTTCATCGCGATCAGCGAAGAGGCGCCGCAGTCGATCAGGAAACGGGTTGCGCCGGCATCGACATGGATGCAGGCCTGGAATCGGCCTCCGCTTCCGAAATTGTCCCCCGTGCCCAAGAAACGGATACAGACCGTTCCGGCACCGTTCGAGGACTTCATTCCTTGCCTCTTGTTCTCTGCACCCTTTGTCATCGCTGGACCTCCTTGGGTCATGCGTTACTATATTGCGATTTAGCGATATGAAAATTCAATCGCGCGGACCGCAGAGATTCTCGCGCCGGATGGCGTCACTCCTTTCGAGCAGGTCGCGTATTCCGGGATCGTCGGCAAGCCAGTGCCTCAGGTTTCCCAGGAGGCTCGCCGCATAGGGGCTCCGGATGCCGTCGGTCAGGGAGTAGTTCACCCACAGGCCATCCTTTTCCCGACCCACCAGCCCCGCATCCTCCAGGATCTTCAGATGCTTGGAGACGGTGGGCTGGGCGATCCCGAGGGCAGCCTGAATCTCGCAGACGCACATCGTTCTTTTCTGAAGCATCTTGAGGAGCTTCACCCGGTTGGGATCGGAAAGCGCCTTCATGACCTTGATGAATTCCTTCATGGCTTATCTCCTTATATCGCTGGAAGTGAATATAGTGATCACCGAGGATCTTGTCAAGGTGAAATTTTAAGTGCCTCAACCACCCCTTGGAAACGGCTCACCTGGATCTTCTCGTCATTCACCGTGACGAGCACGGGCTTTCCGAGGGAATATTTGAAAATATTCCCATGAACTATGCCCACACAGGGATTTAAAAATGGTTGCGAAACAACGGATCTTTTCGTGATGTAAGGAAGCCGTCAGGATGAAGGAGAGCTTTTCCCCAGCCTGTCACTGGTTGACTGCCGTCAGCCCCATCCCTGCGCATATCTCGATCAACGCTTCTTTCAGGTGCGAGGCGGCGCCGCCTTCTTCAAAAACCGGGAGGCAGCGACCAACGGAGCTCTCTCCTGTCCAGAGACGCATTGCAAAGGCCAGGCAAGTCGGTTCTCCGCACCGGCCGCAGTTGGTTCTGGGCAAACGTTTGAAAATCTCGAGGGCAGGCGGCCGCTTGCGAATTTCAAAAGAGGGCTCAATCTGGCTCCGACCGGCCCAGGTATGTTCGACCAGACAGCGGATTCGTTCCAGAGTCAGCCAGCCATCCACAATCTCGTCGGCTTTGGCAATTGTGATGCGGTGCCGATACAGCGCAATCATCCTGTACCCCTCCATGAAGGTAAGGATCTCAGCGGTTGGTGAGTAGGATGCCTGTGGGATCACTGCGTTCAGATAAGGCAGTACCGGACCCAGATCCCCCTTCAGGTGCGCAATCAGCCGGATCTTTGTTTCATCGGCGACACAAGGGCCAAGCACCATGATGGCTGCCTGCCGGAAACAGGCCCCTTCTCCTTCCGGCGCGGCTCCATCCGGCATGGAAGCTCCAGCGAAACGGTAATCGACCCAGCCCGAGAAAACGATTGTCGGAGCCGCCGTTTCCAAACGGCCGCGTACTTCCCTGCTCATAACAAGCGCCGGCAGCGCCACGAGGGATAAGGCCGGGCGCGGATCAATCCGCTCGTAAGCGGCGCCGATTGCATCGAGCACCTTGACGGCCTTTCCGAGTTCCTCCCTTGCGGGGAACGTTGTCAGTAATAAATTGCTTCCCATCTCACCCTCTGTCTCTGCACTCTAAAACAGTCAGAAATTGTGTGCCGGGAGAGATGCTGGTTGCTACCCCGCTCATTCTCCTTTCAGGACAACGGTTGTCCCAAGACCGGAGAAGTGGGCTCGGACCCGGGTCTTCAGACCGTCGAGAAGGTCGTGGCGGGTGAGGTCGTAGCAGATGGGAGTGATCGTGATCATCCCCCGCTTCAGGGCGCTGCAGTCCGACTCATCGTCCTCGTGGACGGGGAGCTCGGTCTCGCCGGCGAGCCAGTAGTAGGTGTTCTCCCGCGGGTCGATCCGCTTGTCGAAACTCTCCATCAGCCGCTCCCTTCCCTGCTTAGCCACTACGACGCCCCGGATCTCCTCTTCCGGAATCGCCGGGACATTCACGTTCAGCGCGACATGCGGCAGGGGGTTTTCCAGGATGAAGGCGGCCATCTTCCGGGCGAAACGGGCGGCCGCTGTGAAGTCCGCCTCCTCACGGGTATCGAGGGAAATCGCCATCGAGGGAACCCCCTGGATGGCCGCCTCCGTCGCCGCCGAAACTGTCCCCGAATAGAGGACATTGATCCCCACATTGGCGCCGCGGTTGATCCCCGAGACGACCAGATCGACCGGCCCCCCGGCGAGCTCGCAGATGCCGATCTTGACGCAGTCCGCGGGCGTCCCAGCCACGGCATAGCCTAAGAAGTTCCCGTTTTTTCGGTCCTTCCGGACCATCAGCGGACGCGCGATCGTGATCGCGTGGCCAACGGCGCTCTGCTCGATCTCGGGCGCCACTACGAGGCATTCCGCATCCTTTGAGAGCTCCTGATAGAGGGCTGAAAGTCCCCGCGCATAGATCCCGTCGTCGTTTGTCAGTAAAAAACGTATCGCCATCTCACTTCACCTGGATGATCCTGCCGTCCGAGGGGACAGATTTGAAATCTGTCCCCCAGCCCACGTGTATGAGCAATCCCGCAGCCCCTGGCGCTCCTGAGAGTCAGGGGACAAAATCTGGGGGACAGATTTTAAATCTGTCCCCTTTACTGTTCCTTTACTGTTTTCACTTCCATTCTCCGGGGCAGAGGGACTTCATATAGCGCAGGGCTTCTTCGGCCAGCGGGACCGAATCGATCCAGACGGAGGCCTCGTGATTGTACTTCAGGGCCGACTGCGTCAGGTTGTGGCTCCCGATCAGGACATACCGCCGATCGGTGACGACGAGCTTCGTGTGCGTCACCCGGTCCGGGGCGTCCATACAGACTCGGATTCCACCATGCTTCAGCCTCTCCGCCGTCTCAGCATTGTTCCGGTTGAGGTCGTCGGCATCCTGACTCCTCTCAAGAACCACCTCGACACGGACCCCTCTTTTTACCGCCGCGAGAAGGCGTTTCAGAACCGCCTCCGGATACCCCCCCGCACCCTCGATTGTCCGGAACAGGTAGGCGGAAAGGGAGATCTCCGATCGGGCGCGATCGATGCCGTCCAGCAGAGCTGTGAAGTAATCCCGGTCCAGGAGAAGTCTCGCTTCCGCAACCGGCTGCGGGGAAGGACCGGCTGCCTTGCCTTCCGGCCCCTCGGCAAACGCTGCCGGCGAAAGCAGGGTCAGCAGGACCGCCGCCGGCGCCATACGCCAAATTATCCTGTAAAAACGGACCGCCATAAGGCCTCCCCTTCCAACCTGGTCCTCAACCATCCATCCGCCCCTTACGGGAGGATCTCTACGTTCTTCCGGCTTCTTTATACCACACCCGGACCTGCCGTCGATAAAAAAAAAGCCCGGGCATCCTTTAAGATGCCCGGGCGGGGTCGCCTGGTAAATCTACTTCTTCACATCCTCGAAGTCGGCGTCGACCACATCTTCGTCCTTCTTGCCTCTGCCGGCCTGCGCGCCGGCGCCGGCATCCGCACCCGCTCCGGGCTGAGGACCGGCGTCCGACTGCTGCGAGGCGGTCTTGGCATACATCGCCTCGGCCAGCTTGTGCGAGGCGTTGGTCAGCTCCTCCTGAGCCGCGTTGATTGCCGCAAGGTCATCGCCCTCGATCACCTTCTTGACCTTAGCGATGGCCTCCTCGATCTTTGTCCTTTCAGCGGCGTCGATCTTGTCACCGAACTCCTTGACGTTTTTCTCCACGCTGTAGGCCAGCGAATCGGCGTGGTTTCTCGCCTCGATGAGCTCCTTCTTCTTCTTGTCCTCCTCGGCGTGGGCGTCCGCCTCCTTGACGAGCTTCTTGATCTCCTCCTCGGAAAGACCGCTGGAGGCGGTGATCCTGATGCTCTGCTCCTTGCCGGTCCCCAAGTCCTTCGCCGAGACATGGACAATGCCGTTCGCGTCAATATCGAAGGTCACCTCGATCTGAGGCATACCGCGCGGCGCCATGGGTATCCCCACCAGTTCAAACCGCCCGAGCGTCCGGTTGTCGCCCGCCATGGACCGTTCGCCCTGGAGGACATGTATGCTCACCGCCGGCTGGTTGTCCGCCGCCGTCGAGAAAACCTGGCTCTTCTTGGTCGGGATCGTCGTGTTCTTCTCGATCAGCCTCGTCATCACACCGCCCAGGGTCTCGATTCCGAGGGAGAGAGGCGTCACGTCGAGGAGCAGGACGTCCTTCACGTCGCCGGTCAGGACGCCGCCCTGGATGGCCGCCCCGACAGCGACCACCTCATCCGGGTTGACCCCCTTGTTGGGTTCTTTTCCGAAGATCTCTTTGACCTTCTGCTGGACACGGGGCATCCGGGTCATCCCGCCGACCAGGATCACCTCGTCGATTTCGGCGGGGGTCAATTTCGCGTCCTTCAGGGCCGTCAGGCAGGGCGAACCCGTCTTTTCGATCAGGTCCTCGACCAGGCCCTCCAACTTTGCCCGGGTCAGCTTGATGTTCATGTGCTTGGGGCCCGATGCGTCGGCCGTGATGAAGGGCAGGTTGACGTCCGTCTCCATCGAACTGGAGAGCTCCATCTTCGCCTTCTCCGCCGCCTCCTTGATCCGCTGAAGGGCCATCTTGTCCTTCCGGATGTCAATCCCCTGATCCTTCTTGAATTCGTTGGCCAGGTAGTCGATCAGCCGCTGGTCGAAGTCCTCGCCGCCCAGGTGGGTGTCGCCGTTCGTGGATTTGACTTCAAAAACCCCGTCCCCCAGTTCGAGGATCGAGATGTCGAAGGTCCCGCCGCCCAGGTCAAAGACGGCGATCTTCTCGTTCTTCTTCTTATCCAGACCGTAGGCCAGGGCCGCCGCCGTCGGTTCGTTGATGATCCTGAGGACGTTCAGCCCGGCGATCTTGCCGGCGTCCTTCGTCGCCTGCCGCTGGGAGTCGTTGAAGTAGGCCGGCACGGTGATGACCGCGTCGGTGATCTTCTCCCCCAGGTAATCGTCAGCAGTCTGCTTCATCTTCGTCAGGATCATCGAGGAGATTTCCGCCGGGCTGTAGTTCCTCCCCCGGATCGTCACCTGGGCGTCGCCGTTTCCGGCCTCGGTAATCTTGAACGGGCTGACCGTCTTGTCGTACTGCACCTCTTTTGAATTATATTTTCTCCCGATGAGCCGTTTGATCGCGTAGACGGTGTTCTCCGAGTTGGTGACGGCCTGCCTCTTGGCCACCTGACCTACCTGCCTCTCCCCGCTTTCCGTAAAGGCCACCATCGAGGGGGTCGTCCGGTTACCCTCCTGGTTCGCGATAACAACAGGGTCACCGCTTTCCATCACCGCGACGCACGAGTTCGTCGTTCCCAAATCAATTCCAATAATCTTTCCCATGATTCCTCACCCTCCTTGAATTAATTATCCTCTGCGCAATTCTGCTGATCTTCCTTATTCGACCGCCTGCAAACGGATACCTTTGCCGGACGGAGCAGCCTTCCGTTCAAGAGATAACCCCTCTCGAACTCGCTGACCACCTTGCTCTGCTCATGCTCTCCGCTCTCCACCTGCAGCATCGCCTCATGGACGTGAGGATCGAAATCCTTTCCCACGGCCTCGATCTGTTCCACGCCGTGTTTCTGCAGACAGCAGAGGAACTGATCCTGAAGCAGCTTGAGCCCTTTTTTGAAGGAATCGAAGTCATCAGAATTGCAGGCATATTCCAGCGCCCGTTCCATGTTGTCAAGGAGAGGCAGTATGTCCCGAAGCAGGTTTTCATTACCGTATCGGATCGCATCGGCCTTCTCCCGAATCGCGCGTTTTTTATAATTGTCGAGCTCGGCGATGGCGCGCACGTATTTGTCGTAATTTTCCGCGGCCCTGCTTTCCGCTTCCTGAAGTTTGACCATCAGTTCCTCTTCTTTTCCCGCAGTATTGGAAAGCTTCTCTCCCCGATCTCCGGAAATCGCGCCCGCTTCCGTTTCGCCCGTCCTATCCCGAAGGTCTTTAGTCGCCTCCGTTTCCTCCTTTTTCAACTTCTTGACCATGTCTTCCTTACCCTTATTTAACGGCTTTGCATGAATCGTTACCGACTTTTTTCGAAAACACTTCATTTCATATCCGGTCTCTGAAAGAGCTTGAAATCCACCATTTCGCAAATCACATGTCCCACCGTGATATGCACCTCCTGGATACGGGGGGTGCTGGTTGAGGAGACGTTCAGCGCGTGATCAGCGATCTTCGCGATGTCGCCGCCGTCCCGGCCGGTCAGCCCGACCGTGACCATGCCGATCTTCCTGGCTGCCTCCAGACCTTTTATAACGTTGGCTGAAGTCCCGCTGGTGCTCATCCCCCAGGCGACATCCCCCTTCTGGCCGATGGCCCGGATCTGCTTGCTGAAGATATCCGCAAAGTCATAGTCATTGGCGATGCTCGTGATGACCGACGTATCGGTCGTCAATGCGATGGCTGGAAGAGGCGGCCGTTCGATCACGAACCGGTTTATGAATTCCGCCGCCAGGTGCTGTGCGTCCGCAGCAGACCCGCCGTTTCCGAACAGGAGGATCTTGTTTCCCGCCTTCAGGGCTGCCGTCACCGCCTCGACCACGGCTACGATCCGGTTGAGATTCTCGTTGACGAAACTCTCCTTGATCTGGCTCGATTCCCGAAATATCTTGATGATATAGTCTTCCATCTCGCTCTTCCCTGCCCTGTTTTTCAGGAATCCTTAAAAGTGCGCATAATATATGAATCGACCCGAACCCTGTCAAGGGAGGCCGGCGATTTAATTCCCAAGCCTCCTCACGCAATTGCGATTACCAGGAAATACTGCTTGACATGAATATCAATATTGATACTACTTGGAATCAGGCGTCAGCCTGAACCATATTGCCGGAGCGAAGCTAAGCCGATAGAGGGCAAAAGTATCGTCGAACCGTCCGGGTGCAGGGCGAAAAGAGAACGGAGGTGCTATGCTTAAAACCAGAATGACAGAGTTATTAGGGATCGAATATCCGATTCAATGCGGAACCATGATGTCGGTGAGCAAGCCCGAGTTGGTGGCTGCGGTGGCCAACGCCGGCGGGCTGGCCTGCCTGGCTGCAGCCATCTATCCCACCCAAGAGGAATTGACCGAGGTCATTGAGAAGACCCGGGGACTGACGAACAAGCCCTTCGGGGTAAACATTTCCCTCTTTCCGGCCCTGCTGCCCCGGTCGCCCGAAGAGATGTTCGAAACCATCATAAGGACCGGGGTAAAGATCCTGGAAACAGCCGGCAGGAGTCCCCAGCCTTATCGGGAGATGATTTCCAAGGCCGGAATGATACATATCCACAAATGCGCCCGGGTCCGGGATGCGATCAAAGCCGACAGTATGGGTGTGGATATCGTGTCCATAGTAGGCACTGAGTGCGGCGGCCATCCCAGCATGGAAAAGGTGACCTCCCTGGTTCTGATTCCCAAAACCGCGGCCAAGATCAAGGCGCCCCTGATTGCCGGAGGCGGGTTCGGAGATGGGCGAACTTTGCTGGCGGCTTTGGCCATGGGCGCGGAAGGGATCAACATGGGGACCCGATTCCTGGCCACCCGGGAGTCTCCCCTACATCAGGCGGCCAAAGCCAAGATCATTGAGTCCGGGGAAGCGGAAACCATGCTGGTGTTGGAATCGTTGATGAACCCCGCTCGGGTCCTTAAAACCCCATGGTCGGAAAAGATCGTTGAAATGGAACGTGGCGGGGCTTCTCTGGAAGAACTGGCGCCCATGATCAGCGGCATGGTAAGTTTCAAAGGCTGGACGAGCGGTGATCTGAGTGAAGGCATTTATCCTATGGGACAGATTATCGGGCTCATCGACGACATCCCCACGGTGGCCGAGCTGATCAAACGGACCGTTGAGGAGGCCATGGAAACCAAAAAGCGATTGGACCGACTGACCTGATCGGTCCATACTCAATTTGAATACCATTAGCCGTTACTCTCGACATTTGAGCGCCTCCTCGTTTCACGAAGGCTTTTCCTTTTTCTCCGTTACGCAGTAGATTCCTTCTCCGGCCATCGCCGGGCCGAAGCACTGGTTGTCCGAAATACAGGCGGATTTGGCAAGGTTCCCTGATTTCCACCGGTTGATCAGACCGGGCTCCCGGATCAGGGGGCGGCACAGGGAAATATAATCGGCCGTGCCTTCGGCAACGATTCTCTCGGCCATCTGAAACGATCGATTCCCCCCCACCAGAATCAGCGGAACGCCTATCTGCTCTCTGAAGGCTTTCGCCTCCTGCCGGAAATAGGCTTCCTCCTCCTCGGAATGGATCTCCGTTCGGCTGGGATTGAGTTTGCCGCCGGTCAAGAACCCGCCGCTCAGCTCGATGGCGTCCATCCCGCCTTTGGCCAGCATCCTCCCCACCTGGAGGGAATCTTCAAGGCCGAGGCCGTTATCGATAAAATCACGGCCGTTCATCTTGACCAGCACCGGGTAGTCCGGTCCCACGGCGCTCCGGACGGCCCGGAGCACATCCATGAGGGCCCTGGCCCGGTTTTCGATGCTCCCCCCGTAGTCATCGGTGCGGCGGTTGAAGGCCGGCGAGAGGAACTGGCTCAGCAGATACCCGTGGGCCGAATGGATCTGAACGCCGTCAAAGCCGGCTTTTTTCGCCCTTTCCGCC
>MICJ01000093.1:0-1732 GCA_001830835.1 Syntrophobacterales bacterium GWC2_56_13
TAATCAAATAAATCCCCTTTCGTCAAGGGTTATTTGGGAATGGCCAATCAGGCACCTGAAGACTTGTTTGAAGTCTGGTATATCATGTCTGTGAGGCTCCTTATCGAGGAAGGATGCATCAACCGGATGAACCGGTTTTTATCATTTTCTCCGGGCAGGATCTGCAACGATCTATCCATATCCATCAGACTAAGCCAGCCGTTCCAGGCCTTTGACGATCTGGGAACGGATGAGCCTGGGCAGCATCAGGATTTCCCCGATGCAGGCGGCCAAAGGGCGTTCGACAATAAAGGTCGAGCGTGACAGTCAACTGCTCTCAGGTCCACTTGGTCTGTTGTGCAGGCATGATCGCTATTGCTCCAACCCCAGGTAGCGCAAAATGTGCTCGGCCAAGTGCTCGTCAATCTCGCTGTGCCGAGGAACCGGCTGCTTCTTTCCCGTCTTCGGATTTACGTAGATGTCGTGATTGCCACCAGACCTAAAAAGAAGACATCCCTCATGCTGAAGTTTGCGAAGCAACTCGCGGCGTTTCATGCCATAACCACTTCGCGGATTTGATAATCTTCGGGCACCTCGTCAAGCGCCATCAGCATGAACGCCTCTCGGATGTTCTGCTCCAGTTCCTCAAGCGTCCGCCCCTGTGTCATGATTTCGGGGTGTTCGAGCAACTTGCCCAGCCAGAACTTCTTGCTCTTCCAGTACACCATGGTCATCCGGCTGAATGCCGACGGCCCTGCTGTTCCCGTATTTGCCGTGGAATGCGCGGCGGCATTCTCGAGCACCTTCAACAGGAACTCCTTTTGCGATACTCGCTTCGCGTGACGCTCATTCTCGATCCATTCGAACAGTGCTTCTGGCACATCCCTTATATGAATCTGCTTTTTGTTCATTTTGCACCTCTCTGGGTAGTACTGATATCTTTGATAGCAATTATCCCCGGCGGTGTCAATACCCTGTCGCTAATTTATTTACGGGATTGAATTTTAGTCTTACTGACACGATTATCATTAGAATATTCGGCAGCCGTTTTTGGCTTGTTAATCATTCAACCTCCATTTCAGGTATTTCTCGCGCAGGCTTGCCGCTGCTTCATCTTTTCTTTCCGGCTGTCCCTTTAAATCCAGATAAATTTGTACAGGGTGGACACAGTGTATTCCTTCAACCTCCTTAGCCTCTTGAAAAACTCCTTCATCGTTTGGTATCACCAACCAGGTATTGGCACCCCTCTCATCTTCCCTGAAACCGAGAGCCTCTAATGTGTCCTTAGCTATTTGATCTTTGATGTATATGGTGACCAAACGAAAGGCGACGAAACGGTCGTAAGTCCATGCGGCGCCCAGTCCTGTTGTTGCGTAATATACACCGCAGTGGGCAAATGTGTTCGCCATGTTGCGTAACAGCATGTCGCCAGAACGAGCGGTAATGTGCCCTTTAACGACGTGGTGCTTCTTAAAATCATAGACTTCATGCCACGCCTCCAGGAGATGGGCAGGGTCATGTGCAATTAATGCCCCATCATCCCTCCTTTTTATCAGGCTGCTGTCTTCCATTCGGTGTATAATGCGGCTTGTAAAACCTTCATCGAGGCCAGTCCTCTGGGCCAGTTCCCTTTGGGTAATGAACTGTTCAGGATGAATCAGGAACTCCCGTGCAATCCGTGAACTCCGGGGAGCAAATATGTTTGCCGGACGCCCAGGTTCCTTGAAACGGTTTGGTTTACCCGTAACACGGA
>MICJ01000093.1:1742-6316 GCA_001830835.1 Syntrophobacterales bacterium GWC2_56_13
GGGCGCCTCGATGTACGCATTTCCGGAAAGATCAATCCATGATATTCCCGCTTTTTCTAAGGAACTGCGCCCAACATCACCCATATAAGGTACAACCACTAAAGGTATTACTTTTTCGTCAAATGATTGTCTCCGTTCCAGCAAATGCATCTTCGCTAAAAGCATTGGCGCCTTTGCACTGGAGCTTTTAAATTCCAAAACAAAAGTGTGTTGGCCTGTCTCAACTATGGCATCTGCAAATTTCCCTTTAGATGCTTTTTGAAAACAAATATTACCTGCCGACACCTTGAGGTATTCGGACAGGATGTCCTGTAAACGAGCCTTCATTTGATTTTCAAGATAGGATTGCATTTTCTTAATCAATAAATTGGACGGCGCTGTTTGTCAGTAGTTATCAGGATCGCTATTACTTGCTTAAATATAGCTGCTTGTTTGTTCTGTCAAGATATATTTTTTAGTCAAGTTTGAATCTTTCATGCAGAATTCAGTGAACTTATCTGCTGACCCAGTATCAACAGTTTTTATTTGAACTCTGGCGTATCATATCTGTGAGGCTCCTTATCGAGGACGGACGCATCAACCGGATGAACCGGTTTTTTATCATTTTCCCCGGGCAGGATCTGCAACGATCCATCCATATCCATCATGTTAAGCCGGCCGTTCCAGGCCTTTGACGATCTGGGAACGGATAAGTCTGGGCAGCATCAGGTATTGTTTCCATAACACCTTTCCCCTTAACTCCTTACCCCTCGCTTTTTGTTCCTTTTTGCGTTCAAAGAAAGACGATCAGGGCAGCTTTTGTTGACAAGAGGCCTCTTTTTGTCGGGGAGCAGTATGGGATAACTCAAAGCTACGCGCCGATCTCGAACCCCCCGGTCACGAATATCAAGCTTCCGGTAATGTAGTCGGACTCTTCTGAGGCCAAAAACAGCGCTGCACGAGCCACGTCCAGAGGAGTACCTAACCGACCCAAAGGGATCTTTTTCAGTGCCTCTTCTCGCACTGTGGCTTCTTCAAGGTCCTCTTTCGTCATGTCTGTCAAGATTACTCCTGGAGCTATGGCATTCACGCGGATACCGTAAGGCGCGAGTTCCAGGGCCATGCTTTTTGTCATCATTCGAACGCCGCCCTTGGAAGCGACATAATGGCTCTGGAACTCGATGGCCAACTCCGAAGCAATAGAACCCATGTTTATGATCGAGCCTTTGATTCCCAGACGGATCATCTCTTTGGCTGCGAGCTGAGCGCAGAAAAAGGAGCCCTTCAGGTTGACATTGATGAGTCGATCCCAGTTCTTCTCCAGGATATTCAAGAATGGTCTGTACTCTAAGATTCCAGCGTTATTTACCAGAATATCTATTTTGCCGAAACGTTCCATGGCTTGAGCTATGGCTTGTTCGATAGAACCTACTGAGCTGACATCGGCCTCGATGAACGAAGCTTCGCCGCCCTTCTGCTCAATCATACTCGCGGTTTCGCGACCTCGTTCTTCTACAATCTCCGCAACAGCCACTTTGGCGCCGTGTTGGGCAAAATAAAGCGCGATCGCTTGTCCAATGCCGGCGCCGGCCCCAGTAATGAAAACCACTTTATCTTGCAAACGCATGTCCTGCCTCCTGATGATGGGTGCATAAGACCCTTGCCGCACTTGGCTTACGGGAGAGGGTAAGACCGCTGGGAAGCCGGGAACCTTTGCTTAGAACAGCTTAAAGACGACGCCCCCCGGATATCCCATAGCGTTATTCCCATCTCGCCTGGGGTTCGTCTTTCGCGAAATCGCAAACGACGCCGAGGTTCGGCAGCTCCATAAGCCTTTATGAAACTTCTGAGATGTAGGCCGGGGAAAACCAGCCTAAGAGAGGGCTCCCCGCACAAATACCCCCATGACCTCCTTCCCGGCCCGCCGCCGGGCAGAGCCCGGGAAGGAGATCGCACGGCTCAGGTTCTAAGCACCCGCTGCTTGGGCCTCTGCCTGATCCTTTGCTGCGATCTTGTCGATCCAGGGTGGAATGTTGGTGAAGATGTTAGCGAAGGATGGACATCCCGGAACGATGAAAGCGCCTCGATCCTTTAGGTTCTGTGGCGTCAGGGAACCTTCCTCTTCCAGGCCCAGCCAATTATACCAGAGGCACTCTCCCAGCAAACAGGTTCTTTCCGGTTTGAGGTCGTGAGGAATGTATGTGTTGTTGCCCACAACGAAGTTGATGGGTTCTTTCAGCTTTTTCAAGGTTCCGGCTTCATCCGGGAAGTTCAGCGTCATGCGGAGAAGAGGCTGGCATCCGGTCGAGCAGCCTCCATGGGTGTATACGTCTACATTGTCATAGTAGCCCTGAATCTCGTAAAGTTTGGGAGGCACAAACCTGACCATCACCTTCTTTAGGTCAGCGCCTTTGATTTCAATCTCTTCAGGCTTGGCATGACCGAAACCTTGCCGCCAGGCCAGTCTCGTTGTAGGCACCCAGTCCCAGGCATAACCGGACGCTTGGGCGCAGACTGAATCGGCCGCCACGATGTCATCGCTCACGACGATCATGTTCATATCCCGAATCACTTCCCAATCTCGGGCAACGCCAGGGCCATCTCCCTGAATTGCCCAAAGTCCGTCAATAATGGTCAGAGCAGGATAGATCACCTTGAGCGTGTCCGTGAACTTGAGATGGAGGTCGTTGGAATGCCTCCTTTCCTTGTCGTTCCTGTGATCCGTCATGCCGTCCTGCCTCAGGACGCGGGTATAGTATCCCTGGGCATTCTTGATCCCCAGAGTCATGTGCCCTTCAATGTGGTTTTTCCACTTAGGAACAGTGATAATTACATCCGCGTCCAGCAGGGTCTTCGGACACTCAAAGTAAGGAAAGGTCCTTGCGTCCGGGATCGTCGTCCTGACGTGCGCATCGTATTCCAGACAGATGACCTCGGCGCCTGCTTTTCGAGCAGCCTGAGCGATGCCGTTGGTCACCATGACGTCCACTGTATCTATATCAGGCAACTGTTTAACCGCAGCAGAGTCATCGGCGACGATGATCTTCCCCACGTTGGGAACTTCGTCCTTAATGAGGCCCACCAGCGCCTCTACGAGCCTGGGATCCACGTTCCATCCGGATTCGGGCGGCGTCGCATATACAGAGTTCACCTTCAAGACAACGGTATTCCCCGGTTTTACGAATCGCTTCATGCCTCCCAGGTAATCCACACCTTCCTTGAGCATGTCCTTGACCTCGGCCACCGCCTTTTCCGTGTACTTGCTCGGGCTTCCGCTCACCTTTTCGCGCTTGATCAAACCGACCGTTGACTTCGTGCCAAACCTTTCTTTGATGTGTGCATTTCTCATGATAATCTCTCCTTTCGATGTTTAACAGGTTAGCCTTCAGGTTAACATTACGTTAAGTTATGCATCCATCGCCACTGTGCCACTCCTTCCGAGAGTAGAGTTGGCCGGAAGTCCTCCCGCCTTTCCATTGGCCGCATGTGGGATCCGATAGAAATCACGCACCCGATGCGTGCGAAGTGAGATACTATGTTCCTCCCATGACCGTTCGGAGAATTCCAAGGACGGTGCCTGCGTCAAAGTATGCATTCGCTTCCACCAAGATCTTCTGCAATACGCCCTGAACCGGGGCTTTGAGTGAGATTTTCCTGCCGTTCGTCTGGCAAATGGCGATTACCTCATGTTTTCTAACCCAATCCCCCAGTTCCTTTTCCCATTTCACAAGCAATCCCTTCTCCGCACCAAGTTCCTCTGCGGTAAAGGCGAGTTTCAAGTCCGGCATAAAAGCATCACCTCCTTTTAAGAATGATTTCCCTCCCTTCCCACGGGGTTCATAACGGAAAAATCACGGCCATTAGTTCTCATCCCCAATAGGCTTTATTGCTGGCTTTATATAAATAAGTTACCTGCAAAGGGGAAACAATCCCCTTGGAGGCTAAATATTGGCACCTTCCGATAAATCCTTTTCATGGTGACCTCCGGAAGGTTAAGGGGTAGGTTGATGGGTTTACTGAGCTAAAAGAGAAACGATGATTAACTAATGCTCTGAGGTGAATGGAAAGTCAAGGAGATAATAGCCCCCGTTTTCAGTCCGAATTGAAGATTTACACTTGAAAGCTTTTCTATATCCTGAAATCTCATTTCTATTGATAACGCATCAACCGGATGAACCGGTTTTTATCATTTTCCCCGGGCAGGATCTGAAACGATCCATCCATATCCATCAGACTAAGCCGGCCGTTCCAGGCCTTTGACGATCTGGGAACGGATGAGTCTGGGCAGCATCAGGTGATGATGCGGGCAGATGGAACGGGGGTTCTGGTAAACGCCGGCGGTGAAGGCCGCCAGATAGTTCCGGATCGCCTCGAAGCGCACCACCTCATCCACGAATCCCTTCTTCGCACAGTAGATGGGCTGCGAGGTTTCGCGGTAATGCTCGACCATTTCGTTCATCTTGTCGATTACCGGACCCAGAGGCTGACCGGCGTCCTTCTCCTTGACCAGCCGCCTGGCATAACTGGCCGCCGCCGCCGTTTCCCCGTGCATGACGTAAATCTCCGTCGCCGGAGTCCCCAGGGTAAAGGCATCG
>MICJ01000093.1:6408-6670 GCA_001830835.1 Syntrophobacterales bacterium GWC2_56_13
GATCGAGTAGATCAAAGACTGCCCCAGGCCGAGAAGCTCCGCCTTCTCCGCCGTATCCCCCACATCGATCCCGGAGGTGTCCTGAAACCAGATGATGGGAATCCGGTCGCGGCCGCACTGGGTGACGAACTCGTTCATCTTGATCAGACCCTGGCGGTAGAGCTTTCCCCCCACCCCCGAATAGGCATTGGTGTACTCCGGATAGTTCGGCAGCAAACCCTGACGGTTCCCGATAACCGCCATCAGGTAGCCGTCGATCTTT
>MICJ01000093.1:6739-6966 GCA_001830835.1 Syntrophobacterales bacterium GWC2_56_13
CGGGCCAGGACATTGTCAAAATCGTAGACCGCCTTTTGATTCATGGGAACGATAAAGGGGATCTCCGCCGGCGAATACTTCGGCTCGGCGGGTTCGGCCACCCGGAAAAACCGGGGATGGTAGGCGGGCATCCCCGCCATGTATTCCTTCAGGGCGTCGAGCACCTGCGTCTCCGTATCGAAGACCGCCCGGAAGAAACCGGTCTCATCGTAATGGATCTTCACGCT
>MICJ01000093.1:7026-12812 GCA_001830835.1 Syntrophobacterales bacterium GWC2_56_13
ATCGAAGGACCCCTTGGGGCTCATCCCGCTGACGATTCCGCCGCCGCCCACCGCGATATTGGCGTTCTTATGGGCCAGAAGGATCGTCGGGCTGATCCCCTGATACCCGCCGCCGGCCGGGTTCGTCCCGTAAATCCCCGCCATGACGGGAATCCCCATCTGCTCCAGCTCGGCATGGCGGAAAAAACAGGTCCCCTGGCCCCGCCGGTTTGCATAGACCTTCTCCTGCTCCGGCAGCTTCACCCCGGAACAGTTCACCAGCCACACCAGAGGCAGGTTCATGATCTTGGCGATATCCGTCACCCGGAGGTTGTTCTCCGCCTGCCCTGCAATCCACGCCCCGGCGATCCACTTGTTGTTGAACCCGATCAGGACGCACCATTTTCCGCCGATCCGGGCGAGGCCGTCCACAACCCCCGTGCTGCCCGATTCCTCGCTCTCCGGGTCGAAGAGCGTGTGCAGCGGGCAGAAGGTCCCCGGATCGACCAGATACTCAATCCGCTCCCAGACCGTCATCTCGCCCCGCTTGTGGACCACCTCGACAGTGATGCCCACATTCCTGATCCGCTCCGCTTCGGCCGCCACCGCCGCCATGACCTCTTCGATCTGCGCGATGTTCTCCTTCATCCGCTCTCTCTGGGCCGGACGCAAAGGCTTGCCCAGATCATCCATCTTCTCAAAATAGGGTCTCATATCGATTCCTTCCCTGGAAAGGGTATTTTCTGTTAGTTCCTGCCTGCGGCGGTTTATCTGTTCGCCTTGCGGATTCCCAACTGGTCCTGGGCGATGATGAACTTGCAGATGTTCGCCGATCCCTCCACCATGGCATAGGTGGGTGCATCCCGGAAATAACGGGCCACAGGATACTCCGTGGAATAACCGTAGGCCCCCAGAATCCTCATCGCGTACTGGGAACACTTGTAGGCCAGCTCCCCGGCCATGTACTTGGCCTGGGCCACCTCCAGGTTGTTGCTCAAATTCCCCTGATCTTTCTGCCAGGCCGCCCGGTACACCATCAGCCGCACCGCTTCGATCTCCGCCGCCATCTGGGCGATCATATCCTGGTTCATCTGAAAATGACCGATCGGCTGACCGAACTGCTGACGCTCCATGGCATACTTTGTCGCCACATCCAGACAGGCCTGGGACAAACCGACCCCGCCGGCCGCCGCCGACAATCTCGTCTGGGCCAGGGAGCCGAAAACGATCTTCGTGCCGTCCCCGGGCTTGCCTAAAATGTTCTCTTTGGGGACCCGCGTATCTTCCAAAATGATCTCACCCGTCGGCGAAGAACGCGAACCCATCTTGTCCAGGTCCGTCACCGTAATCCCGTTGAAGTTGTCCAGCTCGACCACAAAAGCGGACAGACCTTTCCCCCCGGCGGAACGATCCGTATAGGCATAGTAGATGTTGATGCCCCCCACCGTGGCATTCGAGATCCATGTCTTGGTCCCGTTGAGAAGCCAGTGATCTCCCTTGTCCTCCGCCGTCGATTTAATGGCCATCACGTCGGATCCCGCCTCCGGCTCCGTAATCGCAAAGGCGCCCAACGTCTCCGCGCTCACCAGCTTCGCTATATACTTCCTCTTCAACTCCTCAGAACCATACCGATAGATGGTATAGGCGCAACCGATCTCCTGCATGTTGATCTGAACACGCAGCGAACTCGAGGCCCGCGCAATCTCCTCCGTGATGATCATCGCCGCCAGCCAGCCCATTTCGTTGCCGCCATACTCCTCCGGAATGACCGTCCCGAACAGACCCAGCTCCCCCATCGGCTTCACCACTTCCTCGTAAGGAAAATAGTGCTTCGCATCCCATTCGTCCGCATACGGTGCGATCTTCTCCGCCGCAAAACCACGCACCATCTCCCGCAACATGACCAGCTCTTCCGATAATCCGAAATCCATGGCTTTTCTCCTTTGTGATGATCTGTTTGCTGCCCGATACCACCAAGTATTCCTACTACAGCCGGTGTTGAAAATCAATTTTTTACCGTTCTCGGTCGCGGTTCCAGGCGGAAATCTGGATGAATATGTGGTACAAGCCAATCGGAAGACTGGAAAATCGGTTCACGAATTCTTTTAAGGAGCGATCCATGAAAACTGACCTCTTTTTCTACACGGGAACCGGAAATTCGCTCTGGACGGCCAGGACCATGGCAAAGGAGCTCGGCGATGCCGAGATTATCCCGATCTCCGGGATTTCCCGTGAGCCCGTCGAAAGCCGGGCCGAGGCGCTCGGAATCATATTCCCGGTCCATATCTGGGGCTTGCCGGGAAAGGTGATCGCCTTCACGAACGCGCTCGCGAACGACCCGTCCAGGTACTGCTTCGCCGTGGCCATCAATGCCGGCCAGGTGGCCGCCACGCTGCTCCAGTTGAAGAAGCTGATGCATTCAAGGGGATTATCTCTTTCCTCCGGCTTCGAGATCGCAATGCCGTCCAACTACATCCCCTGGGGCGGGCCAGGACCGGAGGAGAAGCGGATCAGGCGGATCGATGAGGCGAGGGAAAAGATCGGGATGATTTCCGCTGCGGTTGCTAAAAGAGAAAAAAGGCCGGTCGAAAAGGGGCCCCTGTGGCAGAACATACTGTTTACCTGGCTCAACCGGCTCTCCTTTCCCCATGTTCCGACGATGGACAGAAGTTTCTGGGTCGATGAAAAATGCAATGCCTGCGGGATCTGCGAGAGGATCTGTCCCTCGGGAAACATTGAACTGCCAGCCGACAGACCCGTTTGGCTGCACCATTGCGAACAGTGTCTCGCCTGCATACAGTGGTGCCCGGCCGAGGCGATCCAGTTCGGCAAAAGAACGCCCCGGTATGAGCGATATCACCATCCGGAAGTAACGCTGCCGGAGATGCTCGCCATCTCCGCGACGCGCGAAAGAAATGGGTAATTTTATTGAACCGCCGGATCGGTGAATTTCTTAAAGAATAGAACCTGACCGAAGGCCGGGACACGGGTATTCCCCAAATCCTCCGGGTGATTCATAAAAAAAGGATGATCCCTTCCCGTATTTGAAATGATGAAGGCCGTACTTATTTCGCGGTAAATTTCCGATACATCATAAGGTACTCTTGAAGCCCTCGCGGAACGCCTTAAAATTCTCCACTCCCGGTCCGAACTTAACCTCGATCTGATCAACAGTTTCTGCATCACGGGGGCGGGGAAAAGGTCATGGAACCCGCAATAAATTTATTTTTTGTCGCTATAATATTTTTCTTTGCATATTTTCTGCAAATTTAGTACATAATTATCGCTTGGTCGTTATTATTAAATTTAGTTTTATATAGGTGATGTCATGCTTATCGAGTTCAGTGTCGCCAATGTTCTGTCGTTCAAAGACCGCGTAACGTTCAGCATGGTCGCTTCGAGAGATGATGCGTTGCAGGAAAGCAACGTTTTTACATGGGGGAAAAGGCAGCTGGTTAAAAGCGCCGTCGTTTACGGAGCAAACGCCAGCGGGAAAAGCAATCTGCTCAGTGCCATGCACTTCATGCGTCATATGGTTCTCACTTCTTCGAAGGACACCCAGGCTAACGAAGAGATAGATGTCGAGGTCTTCAGGTTGAGTACTGAATGCGAGGGAAAGCCTTCCTTCTTTGAAATCGTGTTTATTCAGAACGGCGACACATACCGCTATGGATTTGAAGTAGATCGTAAGAGGGTTCATTCGGAATGGCTTTTCACCGTTCCGGCAACGAAAGAAGCTGAACTCTTTGTGCGTGAGGACAGCCGGATCAAAGTGAACCGCATCCGATTCAAAGAGGGTCGGGATCTGGAGAAAAAGACCCGGGAGAATGCCCTCTTCCTTTCCGTCTGCGCCCAGTTTAATGGAGAAATTTCCAAGGAGCTGTTGCGTTGGTTTAAGAATTTAAGGTTTATCCATGGTCTGAGCGACCCATATCTTGGTGTGACTGTAGAAAAGTTAAAAACGCCGGAACAGAAGCGCCGACTCATAGAGATGACCCGCATTGCAGATCTCTGCATTGACGATATCGAGGGGAGGGAAGAAAAGCTGACTATCGAGAAGCTTCCAAAAGACATGCCCGAAGAAATGAAACGCGATATTGTAAAGCAAGATATAACAGAAGTGGAATTGAAAACAACGCACAGGAAATATGGGCAAGACAACAGTGAAGTAGGCACAGTAGTTTTTGATTTGGAAGAAAATGAATCCGGCGGCACCCAGAAGTTTCTGAGTATGGCCGGGCCGCTCTTGGATACAATAGAAACCGGCAAAGTGCTCATTATAGATGAAATGGACGCCCGGCTGCATCCCCTACTCACACGCTTCATCTTGTCGCTCTTCAACTCGCCTATGAACAACAAAAATGCGCAATTGATCTTCGCTTCGCATGATACAAACCTTTTGAACGACAAACTTTTTCGACGGGATCAAATCTGGTTTACCGAAAAAAATCCCTATGGCGTGACCGGCTTATATTCACTGATCGAACTGCGGGGCGTACGAAAGGAAGCATCCTTCGGCAAGGACTACATTCTCGGAAAATACGGTGCAATTCCCTTCATCGGCGATCCGAAGTGGCTTTTTTGTGAGGAAAGTGATGGCTAAGGTCTGGCAGAAGAAACGTTCTTACAACAGACGTGTTGGAATCCGTTACCTCCGTGACCGCATTCTAATCCTCTGCGAAGGCAAAAAGACCGAACCAAATTATTTCCGAAAATTCCCCCTGAATGTCGAGCTTGTGGAGATAGATGTACGGGGAACAGGCGCCAATACATTGAATCTTGTGGAAGCCGCCATCCGCCGGGGACAGGCTGCAAGTGAAGGCCGGCCTTATAATCAGATCTGGTGCGTATTTGACCGCGATTCGTTCCCGCCGGGCAATTTCAATCGAGCCTTCAAAGTGGCCGAAGCAAACCGCATCCATATTGCCTATTCCAATCAGTGCTTTGAACTCTGGTACATCCTGCACTACCATTTCAATGATGCGGCAATCGATCGAAACGAGTATGCTCGCAGACTTACAAAATTCATAGGACGTAAATATTACAAGAACGACGAAAATATGTACGATCTTTTGAAAGAACGGCAGGACAATGCCATACAGAACGCAAAGAAGTTGCTTAGCCGCTACGTTTCATGCAACCCTGAAAAAGACGACCCCTCTACAACCATTCATAAATTGGTTGAAACCCTCAACGATTTCATTTCCGAGGATTCAACCTGAATTTGCTTCGGATGGAATGACCTATGTCCCCTAAAGTGAAGAACACGGAAGAAATGGAAATATCCTTTATAGAACCGCCGGAAGCAAGTGAGGGCGGCATTCCCGAACAGAAGGAGCATTTCCAACTGCCGACGCGCTTCGGCGCCGTGCCGGTGGATGAGGCGCCGCTGGGCTGGGAGGTGGAAACGCGGCGGCGCGAGATCAAGGTCACGAAGTTCCAGCACGCCTACCCCACCATCCGTCTGCCCTTTCAGGAAGTTCAGCGGGTGGAATTCGGTCATAACGACCAGTTTCTGGCGGAGAACGAGTCAAGCCGCAAGCTGAAAGAACTCTTCCCTACGGGGGCAAACCGCCTGTTCTTCGGCGACAATCTCCACATCATGCGGCAGTTGCCGAGCGAGTGCATTGACCTGATTTACATTGACCCGCCTTTCTTTTCCGGCCGCAACTACAACGTCATCTTCGGCGACAAGAACGAAGTGCGCTCCTTTTCCGACATTTGGGAAGGCGGCATGCCCGGTTACCTGGTATGGCTCAATGCGCGGCTCTGGGAGATGAAACGCCTGCTCAAACCCACCGGCTCCA
>MICJ01000094.1:0-5961 GCA_001830835.1 Syntrophobacterales bacterium GWC2_56_13
AATGCGCACAGCCTTGTCATAGAGCTTTTCTTTCATGTAGGCGTCAGCCAGAATGTTCAGGACCTCGGCGGTGGGGTTTGTGGCAGCCAGTTTCTCGTACATCGCCACGGATTCCTTCGTCTTTCCCATCTTGGTGTAGACCAGCGCCATGGTATGGTTCATCTCGGGATCCTTCACCCCGTACCGCATCGCCTTTTTATAATTTTCTACGGACAGGGCCGGCTTCTTCTGTTCGGCGTAAGCAAAACCGAGCCGCGAATGAATGGTCCCCTTCCGGGAACTCGCCTTCAAAACCTTCTCGTAGAGCGGTACAGCCTCTCGGAAACGCCCGGCCTTAAAATGGAGGTCGGCAAGCCTCTCCAGTGCATCCGGATCTTCCGGCTTCAGCGCCAGGACCTTTTGATACTCGCGGACCGCCTCATGTTCCCGTTTCCCCTTCTCATAGGCAGCGCCTAGATTGAAGTGGATGACGGGATCCCGCGGATTCAGCGCGATGGCTTTCCGATAATTTTCGATCTCTTCCCTGTGTTGACCTTTTCCGCCATACGCCAGACCAAGATTGGCATAGGCGGCGGCATTTTTCGGTTGTCGTTTTACGACTTCACGGTGCCACCGGATGGCCTCATCGAAATTCCCCATCTTTAGGAATACGTCCGCAAGAGCGACTGCCACGTGATCGGCCTTCGGCACCTTTTCCAGGACCAGACGGTACTGCTCCGCAGCCTTTTCCCACTGCTTGGTCTTCTCGTAGGCTTCCCCGAGCCTGAAAATGGCAACGGGATTCTCTGGCTTGATCTTCAGGGCGGCCTGATAAGAGGAGATGGCTTTGTTCCAGTTCCCCAGATTGCCCCAAGCCACGGCCATGTCGACCAGCGCAGCGTCATCCTTCGGATTTGCCCTGAGAATCCGCTCGGAGGTTCTGATCACCTCCTCGTTCTGACCGCTCTTCAGATAGCATTTCGCCAGTTCCTTCAGAACGGCCGCATCATTCGGCTTAAGCGCCAGGACCTCCTGATACTGGGCGATGGCCTCCCGGGTCATGCCGGCCTGAAAGTAGAGGGAGGCCAACATCCTCCGCACGTTGGTATCCTGAGGGCTCATAGCGATCGCCCGCTTGAGGTATTCGATCTGGACTTTCTGATTCCCCGAACTCCGCGCGTAACGCAGCCAGTCCTGGGGGGTGATCTGAATTCGGACGGGAAGGGACGCGATCGGCTCCCCCCTATATTCCACCCGGAGGGAAAAGTCCTCCGGCTTGCCTTCCCCCACACCGGCGCGTCCCGTCAGCACCGCTTTATCCACCAGATCGATCCCCTTGAGAAGCTTCCCGAAATCATCCTTTTCCCCGATGCCTTCAATATCGACGGCGACGCCGCTGCCGAAGAGGACATCCGTCGAAACCTCCTTGATGACGAATTCGTCCCGGTAGGAGACCTCAAAAACATCATGGGAAGTAATGCGATAATCCTTTCCGTTCTTCTCTAAGATGAGCGAATAGAAATGGGGTTTCTGCCCGAGAACGATGAAGGAAAAGGCATTCTTCAATCTTGCCAGACCGTCGGAAAGCCCCCGCACCCTTTCCGGATAGAGAAATCCTACCGCCAGGCCGCCTGCCGCCAGGATCAGAACGATCAGGACTGCGACCCATACTTTTTTGAATTTACGGGCTTTTTGTCCTGGTTTTGCTGCACTTCTTGAGAGATATCCCATAGCGCCTGACCTCTCCTCTACCCCACAGATCGGGGTCTGTTCCCTTCAGATCAACTCACCCCCGCGGATGATATTTCCGGTGGATCTCCTTCAGTCGTTCCCGCGTCACGTGCGTATAGATCTGGGTGGTGGAGATATCGGCATGACCCAGCATGATCTGTACGGAACGCAGATCGGCCCCCCCTTCTAAAAGATGTGTGGCAAAGGAGTGGCGGAAGGTATGGGGATGGACTTTCTTGGCAAGATTCGCTTTTGCCGTGTATTTTTTTACGATCTTCCAGAAGCCCTGCCGGGTCAGCCCTTCTCCCGAACGGTTCAGAAAGAGTATGTCGATTTCGCCGCCCTTGAGCAAAAGCGGCCGCGCTCCATCGAGATACCTTTTCACCCGATCATATGCCATCTGGCCCATGGGCACAATCCGTTCTTTTCCCCCCTTCCCCATGGCGACCAGATACCCCACCTGCCAGTTGATGCTGTTCACGGTCAGGCCGACCAGTTCCGATACGCGGATCCCCGTCGCATACATCAGCTCGAGCATGGCGGAATCTCTTACGGATGCCGGGGTTGTCTCATCCGGCTGCGCCAGAAGAAGACCCATCTCTTCACGGCTCAGGACATCGGGAAGATGGCTCCAGACCTTGGCAAGTTCGATGTGGGCTATGGGGGTGCTGTCCACCTTCTTCTCTCGGAGAAGGTATTTATAAAACCCCCGGAGTGCAGCCAGGGCGCGATTCACGGTATTGGCAGCGAGACCTTCACCCTGAAGCCTGGCAAGATAGGAGATCAGTTCTTCCGTCCCGACTTCTCCGATTTTCCGGCTGCCCAGCTCTCCTACAAACCCCGCATACCGGTTCAAATCCCTGCTGTATCCGTCGATGGTGTTCGGGGAAGCCCCTTTCTCGATCGCCATGAAGTTCAGATATTCATCGATCAGGTGATGCATGTGTTTTTTTAACTTAAATGAAGCGGAGAAGCAAAGACTTTTTGACAGGTGCGACTCCGCAGAAGAATGAGGCTCTAATTCAGGACGGCCTCGTGAATATGACCTTGGTTCCCAGGCAAACCGACTGTAAGAAGATATTGACGCACCTGATTGAGGAACGAATTCGGGAAAGAGCGAATACTGTCCTGCCAAATCGTTTCAAATGTTCTTGGACATGCCGCGTGCGCTTTAAGATAGTTCCATCGCAGATCTTGACCGGATGGCATTTGTTTGATAAGGATTTGCCGTTTGTTTGCGCTTATATAAAAGAGGGCCCTTTTGTGTCAAAGTAATTTCTTCTGAACGCGACAGGAACAAACGCATGAACGTTCACAAACACTCATGAAGGAGAATACTGATGAATGCGGAAAACGGTGAGCTGCTGAAAGAATTTACTGCCGATCAGGTCGTGAAGCTGGAGACCATCATCGCCAAGCACAAGGCTAAACAGGGGGGACTAATCCCTGTACTCGAAGAGGCGCAGGTGGCCCTTGAATATTTACCGATTTCCGTTCAGAAAAAAATAGCCAGGGAATTGAACCTGCCGTTCAGCCGGGTATACGGCGTTGTCACCTTCTATTCGTTTTTCACGATGACTCCCCGGGGCCGGCATACGGCCCGCGTCTGCCTGGGAACGGCCTGCTACGTGCGGGGCGGCAAGGCGCTGGCGGATGCACTCAAAAAAGAGTTCGGCGTGGAGGAAGGTGGAACGACGCCGGACCGCAAGTTCACCTACGAAACGGTCCGCTGCCTCGGCACCTGCGGTCTGGGACCGGTCGTGATCGTCGATGCGGATGTCCACGGAAGAATGAAACCGTCAAAGATCAGGGACATGCTCAGCCAATACAATTAAAGAGGTAGACGACTATGGCTAAACTGAAGATCGAAGACTTGAAGAAAATCAAGGAAAGGGTTCGTGCCGAGACGACGCTTCGCGAGGGTTACAAACGCGTGAAGGTCACCGTCCACATGGGCACCTGCGGGATCGCCTCCGGGGCGAGGGAAGTCCTGGATGCGCTGCTGGGCGAAATCGAGGAAGCGGAGGTGTCGGACATGATGATCACAACTTCCGGGTGCATGGGACTCTGCAGCCGGGAACCGCTGGTTACGGTAGAAATCCTCGGCCGGGAACCGATCAAGTATGAATATGTCAATCCGAACAAGATGAGGCAGATCTTCAAGAGGCATATTCTGGAGGGAGAGATTCAGACCCCATTCGTTTTGGCCAGGGGCGCGGAAATTATCAAATAGAATCCAAAATTCATTGCGTTGCGGTTCGTTATCCTGGAACCCGGCCGAGATGAGATCGACACGAGAAGGAGGATGAAATCCACATGAAAGTTTTTCGCTCGCATATGTTGCTGTGTGGAGGAACAGGTTGTCATTCTTCCGGAAGCATCGAGGTGAAGAAGGCGCTGATCGCCGAACTTGTGAAAAGGGGTCTTTCCGAGGAAATCAAGGTGGTGGAAACAGGCTGCAACAGTTTCTGCGCCATGGGCCCCATCATGGTCGTCTATCCGGAAGGGATCATTTACGCGATGATCAAGCCCGCGGATATCCCTGAGCTGGTGGAAGAGCACCTCATCAAGGGTCGCGTCTTGCAGCGGCTGCTCTACAAGGAACCGGCCACGGAAGGGATCATTCCCACGATGCAGGATATTCCCTTCTTTGCCCTGCAGGATCTGCGGGTACTCCGGAACAGGGGACTCATCGACCCGGAGAAGATCGAGGAATACATCGCTCGGGACGGCTACGCCGGCATGGCGAAGGCCCTGACGGAGATGACGCCGGAACAGATCGTCAATGAGGTCCTCGCTTCTGGTCTCCGCGGCCGCGGCGGCGCCGGGTTCCCGACGGGCATAAAATGGAAGTTTGCCGCCGCTTCGCCGGGCGACGTCAAGTACGTCCTGTGCAATGCCGACGAGGGCGACCCCGGCGCATTCATGGACCGCAGCGTCCTGGAGGCCGATCCCCATGCCATACTCGAAGGGATGGTCATCGCCGCCAAGGCGATCGGCGCCCATCAGGGGTACATCTACTGCCGGGCCGAGTATCCGCTGGCCATCCACCGTCTGAACATCGCTATCGCCCAGGCCGGGGAATACGGCCTCCTGGGAAAGGACGTCCTGGGAACCGGATTCGTCTTTGACCTGGAGATCTACCAGGGTGCAGGCGCCTTCGTCTGCGGCGAGGAAACGGCGCTGATGACCTCCATCGAGGGCCAGCGCGGCATGCCGAGACCGAGACCCCCCTTCCCAGCCGTGGCCGGTCTCTGGCAGAAGCCGAGCATCCTCAACAACGTGGAAACGCTGGCCAACATCGGCCAGATCATCCTCCGCGGCGCAGCCTGGTATGCCGGCGTCGGCACCGAAAAAAGCAAGGGGACGAAGGTCTTTGCCCTCACCGGCGACGTGAACAACGTCGGCCTCGTGGAGGTGCCGATGGGAACCACCCTGGGCGCCATCGTCTATGACATCGGCGGCGGGATCCCCGAAGGAAAGAAGTTCAAGGCCGCCCAGTTGGGCGGCCCCTCCGGCGGCTGCATCCCCGTTGAACACCTCAACGCCCCGGTCGATTACGAAACCATTGTCGAACTCGGCGCCATCATGGGATCGGGCGGACTCATCGTCATGAACGACGAGAAGTGCGCCATCGACATGGCCCGCTTCTTCATGGATTTCTGCCAGGACGAATCCTGCGGGAAATGCACTCCCTGCCGCGAGGGAACGAAGCGTATGCTGGAGATCCTGACGAACATCACCTTGGGCAAGGGTAAGGAAGGCGATATCGAACTCCTCGAGGAGATGGCGATAATCATCAAGGACGCCTCCCTCTGCGGCCTCGGCCAGACCGCCCCGAACCCGGTTCTCAGCACCATTCGTTACTTCCGGAAGGAATACGAGGACCACATTCTGAGGCACCGTTGCGAGGCGGCCGTCTGTTCGGCCCTGTTCAAGTCGCCCTGCCAGCATACCTGCCCGATCGGGATGGACATCCCCTCCTACATCGCCCTGATCCGGGAGGGCCAGCTCGAGGATGCCTACAAAATCCTCCTCAGGACAAACCCCTTCCCTTCGGTCTGCGGGCGTGTGTGCGACCATAAGTGCCAGTCCAAGTGCCGCCGAGGGAAGATGGATGAGCCCATCGCCATAAAGTTCCTGAAGCGGTTCATCACCGACAACACCCCGCGGCCGAAGATCGAGGCGGCCCCTGTCACGCGCGAAGAGAAGATCGCCGTCGTCGGCGCTGGTCCTACGGGCCTCACGGCC
>MICJ01000094.1:6013-12442 GCA_001830835.1 Syntrophobacterales bacterium GWC2_56_13
CCGAACCGGGCGGCATGCTCCGCTGGGCGATTCCGGCCTATCGTCTGCCGCGTCCAATCATCGCGAAGGAGATCGCCGACATCCGCGCCCTTGGCGTGGAGATCCGATGCAACACCCGCGTCGGCAGGGATGTATCCTTTGCAAAGATCAACCAGGATTTCGATTACATCTGCCTGGTGCCCGGCGCTCACAATAGCCAGAAGATGGGCGTTCCCGGCGAGGAGCTTTCGGGGGTCTATGGCGGCGTGGAGTTCCTCCGGGATTTCAACACTCATGAAAATGCCTGGATGAAGGGCGAAAAGACCCTCGGATCCAAGGTGGCGGTCATCGGCGGCGGCAACTCCGCCATCGACGCGGCCCGCTGCGCGGTTCGACTAGGGGCCGATGTGACCATCCTCTACCGCCGTGAACGGAAGGACATGCCCGCGGCCGTTGAGGAAATCATTGCAGCCGAAGAGGAGGGGATCCGGATCGAATTTCTCGTCGCCCCGGTCAGTATCATCGAGAAAAACGGCAGGGTCAGCGGGATCACCTGCCGGCGGATGAAGTTAGGCGAGTTTGACCGCAGCGGTCGCAAGAAACCGATTCCCTGCGAAGGTTCCGAATACACGCTCGACGTGGATGCGGTCATCGCCGCCGTCGGTCAGGTTCCCGACCTGTCGTTTGTCCCAAAGGAAAGCGGCGTGTCCGTGAATAAGTGGAATTGTTTCGATCTCGCTGAGGGCAGCGCGTCCCAGACGACGAATCTGAAGTTCTACGCGGGCGGCGACGCCGTGACGGGTCCGGATACGGTGATCGGCGCCATTGCCGCGGGGCATCAGGCGGCAAAAGATATCGACGGCGCGATCCGCGCTCGGAATCGCGAGGCCGCTTACGAAGAACCGGCGGAAGAGAAGATCGTCATTCCGTTCGTTCTCGACGAGGAAAACCCCGAGGCCCCGCAGGCTAAGATGCCGGAGGTGCACGGCGACGAACGGAAACAAAGCTTTATCGAGGTGGAACTCGGATTCACGCAGGAAGAGGCAGGCAAGGAAGCTGCACGTTGCCTGCGGTGCGATGTGGAGGTTTAAGGACATACCGTCTCTATTATGATTGACATTTATACCCTTTGTGACTGTAAGTATTTGAATTTACATAAGTCTATCTGATTGAAGTCGAATTTCGCGAATGAGCACCCTCGTTTCGAGGCGAAAGGAGCGCATCATGGGGAAAACGGTTCCTCTAACCATTGACGGAAAGGACGTTGAGGCGGCATCCGGACAGACCATTTTGGAGGTTGCCCGCGAACAGGGCATCTACATCCCGACCCTCTGTCACTATTCCAGAACCACGAACGTCGGCGCCTGCCGTGTTTGCGTCGTCGAAGTCGAAAAGGCGAAATCCCTGGTCGCTTCCTGCTGCATGCCGGTCAGTCCCGGCATGATCATCAAAACCGACTCCCCGAGGGTCAAAGCCGCACGGAAACTGATAGTCGAACTCCTCTGGGCTTCCGGCGATCACAACTGCCTGAACTGCGAACAGAACGGCGCCTGCGAACTCCAGAATCTGATCTACTGGCTGGAGATCGAAAAGCCCCGCTTCCCGATCGAGCATCCCGGCTATGACATTGAGAAGACCAACACCATGATCCAGCGGGATCTCAACAAATGCATCCTCTGCGGCCGCTGCATTCGGGCCTGCAACGAGATCCAGGTCAACGAGATCCTCGACTTTTCGCAACGCGGCTCCCGGGCCAAGGTCGGTCCGGCCTTCGATACCGACTATATCGATTCCGACTGTTATTTCTGCGGCGAGTGCGCCGATGCCTGTCCGGTCGGCGCGATCACCTTCAAACAGGCCCGCTTCGCCGGACGCCCGTGGGAGGTCAAAAAGGTCAAAACAACCTGCACTTACTGCGGCGTCGGCTGCCAGATGGACCTGAACGTCCACGATAACCGGATCGTCAAAGTCACCGGCAACCGGGCGTACGAGCAGCCCAACGAGGGCAGCCTCTGCATCAAGGGACGGTTCGGTCTGGATTTCATCAGCCATCCCGACCGTCTTACAACCCCCTTGATCAGAAAGAAAAAAGGCGGGGAACTTGTCCCGGCCACCTGGGATGAGGCCTACGGTTTCATCTCGCAAAGACTGTTCGCAATCAAGAAAAAAACCGGACCGGACAGCATCGCGGGGTTGTCTTCAGCCCGCTGCACCAATGAGGAAAATTACCTCTTTCAAAAATTCATGCGCGCGGTGATCGGCACTAACCACGTCGATCACTGCGCCCGTCTCTGACACTCCGTGACGGTGGCCGGTCTGGCCGCCGCATTCGGAAGTGGCGCCATGACGAACTCCATCGAGGAGATCGAATTCACTGATGTCATCCTGGCGACCGGGACCAACACGACGGAAAATCACCCCGTGATCTCGTCCCGCATCAAGCGGGCCGTCCGCCAGCGTGGGGCAAAACTGATCGTCATCGATCCCCGGGAGATCGACCTGGTCAAATATGCCACGCTCTGGCTCCGCCAGAAGCCGGGCACCGATGTCGCGGTCCTCAACGGGATGATGAACGTGATCATCGAGGAGGGAATCTATGCGAAAGAGTATGTGGAAAACCGGACGGAGGGGTTCGAGGCCCTGAAGAAGGTCGTGGAGAAATACACCCCGGAATATGTGGAAAAGATCTCGGGGGTCCCCGTGGAAGATCTGAAAAAAGCGGCCCGCCTTTACGCCGGGGCGGAAAAGGCCTCCCTCCTCTACGCCATGGGGATGACACAGCACATCACCGGAACGGACAACGTCAAGTCCTGCGCCAACCTTGCCATGCTCTGCGGCAAGGTCGGCATCGAAGGCGGCGGCGTCAATCCCCTCCGGGGACAGAACAACGTCCAAGGCGCCTGCGACATGGGGGCATTGCCCAATGTCTTTCCCGCCTACCAATCGGTGATCAGCGACGAGGCGCGGGTGAAATTCGAAAAGGCCTGGGGGGCAACCCTTTCAGCCAAACCGGGGAAAACGGTGGTGGAAATCGCGGAAGCCGCTCACAGGGGAGAGATCAAGGCCATCTATGTCATGGGTGAAAACCCGCTGCTCTCCGACCCGGATATCACGCATGTGGAAGCGGCCTTCAAGCACCTCGATCTGCTCGTCGTGCAGGATATCTTCCTGACGGAGACTGCGCGTCTCGCCGACGTGGTCCTCCCCTCAGCCTGCTTCGCGGAGAAGGACGGCACCTTCACGAACACGGAAAGAAGGGTCCAGCGGATCCGGAAGGCAGTTCCCGCGCCCGGTCAGGCAAAGGCGGACTGGCAGATCATCTCCGATCTCTCTACGAAGATGGGCTATCCGATGTCCTATGCATCGGCGGAAGAGATCATGAAGGAGATCGCGCTCGTCACCCCGAGCTATGCGGGGATCACCTATGAACGCATCGAGAAGGAGGGTCTCCAGTGGCCCTGCCCTAATACCGGCCATCCGGGGACCCGTTTCCTCCACAAGGATCGTTTCAGCCGGGGTCGCGGCCTCTTCCACGCCATCGAGTATATCCCGCCGGCTGAGCTTCCCGACAGGGACTATCCAATGATCCTCTCCACAGGACGCGTTCTCTACCATTACCATACGGGAACGATGACGAGACTGGCGAAGGGAACCATGGAGCGTTGTCCCGAATCCCTTGTAGAGATCCATCCGTTGGATGCGGAAAGACTCGGCATTCAGAGCGGTCAGATTGTCAAGGTCACCTCGCGGCGCGGCACTCTCCAGGCCAAAGCGAAGGTGACCACCCGTTCCGATGCGGGGATGATCTTCATGAACTTTCACTTCCACGAGGCGGCGGTCAACCTCCTGACCAACCCGGCGCTCGATCCCATCGGAAAAATTCCGGAGTATAAGGTCTGCGCCGTCCGGGTGGAAGCGGCCTGAGGACCATCGATAAAAAGATTAAACCCCCTCACAATGATGATTTTCCGGGAAGGATCAGTTTCCGATCTACAGGAAGGGGTTCGGAGCCCTTCAGGCCATTGAGTTCCCTCAGAACGCGGATCGTCGTACCGTGCCTCCGTGCGATCCCGCTGAGCGTATCCCCCCTCTTGACCAAGTATATGCCCGTTCCGGAGTTTGCGGGGGGTGACAGCTTCCCGGCGGCGGTCTGCTTCTCCGCTCTCCGCGTCGCGGCTGTCGCCACGGGGATCTTCAACAACCTGCCCGCATAGAGGGGATCGCGGAGTTTCATGGCGTTGAGTTTGAGGAGAACGGCGATCGATGTATTATAAATCCGGGCGATTTTCCCCAAGGTATCCCCATTCTTGATGCGGTAGAGGGAACCCTCCTCCCGGGCGGAAGGCGTCTTTCCGGCCTTCGCCTGCAGTAGATGTCCGGTCTTCGCAGCGGCGTCAGTCTCCGCCGCCCGGCCCCCTTCTCCCTTTCGTTCCGCCTTTACATCCCTAACAGAATTTTCGCGTGATTTACCTGCCTCCTTCCCGTCTGATACAAGCACGGCAACCGGCGGGAGAGGCGGCAGGAACTCGACGACCGATCTGGCCACCGCCTCCGCAATCTTCGCCCGAAAGCGATCGCTCCGCAGGAGCTTTTCCTCTGTTGGGTTGGAAATATAAGCGGTTTCGATCAAAACCGACGGGATCTCCGGAAGCTTGAGGACGCGAAACGGCGCTTCCTGAACGCTCGCGAATTTCAGCGGATTGGCCCCCTCCAGATGCTTCAGGAGTTTATAGCCGAAGGTTTTTGACTGGTTGATGGTATGGGTCTGGAACATGTCCAAGATGATCGGATCCGAGGCGTCGCTGCCCTCCCCGTTGGGGACCCCTCCGACGACGTCGGCGAGGTTTTCATTCTGGGCGAGAATCTTTGCCGCCTCACTGCTTGCCCCACCCGTAGAGAGGCTGTAAACCGAACTTCCTCCGGCCTTCCGGTTTTTTGCCGCATCCGCGTGGATGCTTACGAAAAGATCCGCTCCGTATTCCCTGGCGATCATGAGCCTCTTGTTGAAGGAGACATAGTAGTCTCCGTCGCGGGTCAGAAAAGCGCGGTATCCCTCCTTCCCGTTCAGGACATCCCGCAGCTTTCTGGAGATCGAAAGCACCACATCCTTTTCCAGGGTCTTCCGCCTTCCGACCGCCCCCGGCGCATCCCCACCGTGTCCGGGGTCGATCACGACGATCCGATCCTTTCTGGTGATTTTGATCCTTTCCCGCGCCTCGCTCTCCTTCTTGGCAACCTCCGGCAGGACGATGTCGATGACGATCCTAAACGGCTTGTCCTGAATTTTCCTCAATTTGAAAACGGTCGTCTGCGCCTGGCCGGGCACGGACAGCGAAACACGCACCCCGGAAGGGGGACGTGGAGAAAGGGCCACCCCTTCCACCCCCGGTTTGTTCAGCCGGATAAGGTTGGGAATGTGGGAAGGAAAGTCGGTGTCATCCAGATCAACAGCAATCTTCCGGTCATCCTTTTCAACGGTGAACGTGCAATCCTCGCTCGTATCGATGACGACGCGTGTATGGTCCGGCGCCACCCAGTGGCGGATGTTCAGGATCTGATTCAACGCCAGGGCGGAGGTGGACCAGAAGGATCCGAAGATCCAGAGGAGCAGAACCATAAAAATCTTTCCTGAACGCGACATATCCTCATCCTGACCGGGAACGCACCCCCTAATCCCCCAAACCGACATTCCTCAAACCCACATTCCTTTGGGCAGAGGGCTTAACATTTCCGCGAAATGTATCAGCTCCGGGTGACAATTTCAACACCGATCACGAAAAACGATTGACAAGGGATGGCATTGATGACAAGGATACCGTCGCCCGGATATCTTGGCGCGCTGCTGAATGAGGTTGAATATCAGCACTGCGCATAGTATGAATAACGCCAGTCCGCTTCAGCGGACTGGCGCATTTCTGGGGCGATTAGCTCAGTTGGATAGAGCGCTGGTCTCCGGAACCAGAGGCCGTGGGTTCAAGTCCCACATCGCCTACCATTAATTCCTTTTAAATTCAGGTGGAAATGCCATCGATCATCAAAATCTAAACTTCAATAGTTCCATTTGCACTGTCTCCGGGGAATGCTCAGGACGAATCATTTTGAGTTCTTCGTCCTGCATGAAATTTATGGATGGAAATTTGATTTCCCAGCCCTCCGGACCTCGATTAAACAGCGCGTTTGTATCGTTTTGGTGTTGCTGAATCAGAGATTCACTGAACGTAAACTGGAGAAAGAAAAAGACGCCGCAGGCAACGCCGCCGGCGGCAAAGGTGATCGTAACCCTTGTGTTGGCCTCTGCTTCTGATGCCAAAAGCGGTAATAAAATAGATTGGCTCAAAAGAATCAGCGCTGCCATGATACAGATGCGGTTTTTCATATCCATCAGTCCACATCATATAACAGCCGGTCGTCTGCTGTTATGAATCAGTCAAAGGTTGATAACGTCATATC
>MICJ01000095.1:0-660 GCA_001830835.1 Syntrophobacterales bacterium GWC2_56_13
CGAGGTTGATAGGTCAGGTGTGCAAGCACAGTAATGTGTTGAGCTTACTGATACTAATCGGTCGTGAGGCTTGACCATAATATTTATGGTTTAATCATGGTGCACTCAGCCAGAAGTCGCAATATGCAATTGTAGCAATCATAGAGATATTTCGGTGGCTATAGCGGAGAGGATCCACCCGTTCCCATTCCGAACACGGAAGTTAAGCTCTTCAGCGCCGATGGTACTGCATGGGAGACTGTGTGGGAGAGTAGGTGCCGCCGGAATCTAATTTAAAAGCCCCTTCCTTTGGAAGGGGCTTTTTTTATTTTACACCGGCCAGGGCTTGTGCTATTTAAACAAAACGGTTTTTAAAATCTGTAACAGGAGAAAGAACGGCATGTCAGGCCACTCAAAATGGAGCACGATCAAAAGAAAAAAGGGCGCCATCGATTCGAAGCGCGGGAAAATCTTTACAAAGCTGATCAAGGAAATTACCCTTGCGGCCAGACTCGGGGGGGGCGATATCGAAGGAAATTCCCGCCTGCGGTCGGCCGTTATGGCGGCAAAAGAAGAGAACATGCCCAAGGACAACATCGACCGGGCCATCAAGAAGGGAACGGGAGAGCTGGGCGGTGGGGCCGCCTATGAGGAGGGTACCTATGAGGGATACGGACCGGC
>MICJ01000095.1:667-12706 GCA_001830835.1 Syntrophobacterales bacterium GWC2_56_13
GAATCAGGCATATCTTCTCCAAGCACGGAGGAAACCTCGGTGAGAACGGCTGCGTAGCCTGGATGTTCGACAAAAAGGGAAGCATCGTCTTCGACAAGAAGGCGGTCAGCGAAGACGCATTGATGGAGAGCGCCCTCGAAGCAGGGGCAGACGATGTCCGGGATCAGGAAACCGAGTGGGAGGTGATCACCGATCCCCTGGCATTTGAGGCGGTCAAGAGGGCTATCGATCAGAAGGGGTGGAAGTATCTGGAGGCGCGTGTCGGAATGATTCCCCAGAATACAATAAAGCTGGAAGCAGGGAAAGCCGAGCAGATGCTCAAGCTGATGGAAAAACTGGAGGACAATGACGATGTCCAGAACCTCTATGCCAACTTCGACATCTCCGATGAGGTCATGGAAAAGTTAAGCCAGTAGCCGTAAAAGCCTGCATGGACGAGCAGCATAAGGGGATGGTGATTCGGGAAAATGAATGGCTGCGGTAGCGCGAAGGGGGGCGACACGTTCAGGGTATTGGGCATAGATCCGGGCAGTCATGTGACGGGCTACGGTGTGGTCGAGAAGGCCAGAAACGGCCTGCGCTGGGTTGTGCATGGGGAAATCAGGCCGGTTAAGGGGGCTTTACTTTCAGCGTGCCTGCAGACCGTTTATGACGGCCTCCGGGAGGTGATCCGGAAGGCGGCGCCGGATGCGCTGGCCGTTGAGGATATCTTCTACGGTAAGAATATCAGGAGCCTGATCAGGCAGGGCCATGTCCGGGGGGCGGCGATCCTGGCGGGGAAGCATAGTGTGAGCCCGGTTTATGAATATAGCCCCCTGGAGATCAAAAAGGCCGTCGTCGGTTATGGCCGGGCGGAAAAGGGGCAGGTCCAGATGATGGTCAGAGCGATCCTGAATCTTTCGGAGCTCCCGCCGCCCGATGCGGCCGATGCCCTCGCCGTTGCCATCTGTCACATCCATTTTATGAAGGCGGACCCCATCTGACATGATCGCCAGGATCAGTGGAATTCTCATTCAAAAATCGGTCACCCACTGCGTCGTGGATGTCCACGGTACTGGTTATCGTATCATTGTTCCCCTGAGCACATTCTATGAGCTTCCCAAAGAGGACCAGCCCGTGGTTCTCCATGTCCACACCCATGTCCGGGAGGATGCCATCAGCCTCTATGGATTCCATACCCGGGAGGAGCGGGAGGTCTTTCAGATGATGATATCCGTCAGCGGGATCGGCCCCAAGCTGGCCGTCAATATCCTCTCCGGCATTGCTGCCGGAGAACTGGTCAGGGCCGTTACGGAGGAAGATCTGAAGCGCCTGACCGGCATCCCCGGTATGGGCAAAAAGACGGCGGAGCGGATGATCCTCGAACTGAAGGACAAAGCGGCCAAGCTCGGAAGAGATGACGTCACAGTTTGTACAGTCGCGGTCAAAACGGGTGATCAGGTGAAAGAGGACGCCCTCTCGGCGCTGGTTAATCTCGGATACAAGGGTTCGGCGGTCAAAGATGTCGTCGACCGGATCATGAGGGAGGCGCCAGAAACCCCGTCCCTGGATCAGCTTCTGAAACAGGCGCTCAGGACCCTGGCAGGTTGAGAACGTTTACGGCCGGAGCTCCGGAAAAACGGGAGGATGGAAGTTTGCCGTGAAAAAGTCTGATTCCGTAAGTATCTCAGTCAAGAATCCGCTGACTGTCCCGCAGGGGATCGAAGAGGACAATGGATATGAGATCTCCCTCCGTCCTAAAAACCTTGCCGAATATATCGGTCAGGAGAAGATCAAGGAGAATCTCTCCATCTTCATCGAGGCGGCCAAAAAGCGTCAGGAGGCGCTCGATCATGTGCTTCTGTACGGACCTCCGGGGCTCGGGAAGACGACCCTGGCCTATATAATAGCCCGGGAGATGGGGGTGGATATCAAGGCGACCTCGGGACCGGTGGTCGAAAGGCCGGGCGATCTGGCGGCGATTCTGACGAATCTGCACGAACAGGACGTCCTCTTCATCGACGAGATCCACCGCCTGTCGCATGTGGTAGAGGAGATTCTCTATCCGGCCATGGAGGATTTTCATATCGACATCCTCATCGGCCAGGGACCGTCGGCGCGGTCGATGAAACTGGAGATCCCGAAATTTACCCTGATCGGGGCTACAACCCGGGCCGGGCTTCTCACCTCCCCGCTGCGCGACCGCTTCGGCATGAGCTTCCGCTTAGATTTTTACACCCCGGCTGAGCTTGCCGTCATCATCCGCCGGTCGGCAAAGATCCTCTCCGTCGATATAGATGATGGCGGAGCGGTCGAGATGGCCTGCCGCTCCCGGGGGACGCCGCGGATCGCCAACCGTCTGCTCCGCCGGGTCCGTGACTTTGCCCAGGTCAAGGCCGAAGGAAAGATCACCCGGGAGGTAGCGGTGGCTGCCCTCGAGATGTTCGAGGTGGATGAGAAAGGATTCGATCAGATGGACCGCACCATTCTGCTTACCGTAATCGATAAATTCGACGGCGGTCCCGTGGGGATCGACAATTTATCTTCGGCGATCGGCGAAGAAAGGGCGACGATCGAGGATGTTTATGAACCGTTTCTGATCCAGGAGGGTTATCTCCAGCGGACGGCGCGAGGACGAATCGCGACCAGGAGGGCCTACGAACATTTCAGCAGGCGCTGGATCGGCGGCAACCAGAAGGAGATCTTCTGAGAGAGGCCGGCTTGTGAATTGGCGGTGAAAATCTTACTGCATATTTGCTGTGCGCCATGCACAATCTACTCTCTCCGGATCCTGAGAAACGGGGGGCACGACGTCTGCGGACTCTTTTACAATCCGAACATCCACCCCTATTCAGAGTATCGGAAACGCCTCGAGACGCTCGATGCATACGCCGGTCATGTAGGGATGCGCGTTATCCGGGAGGAGGCATACCCCCTCGAGGAGTTTTTTCGACAGGTGGCCTTCCGCGAGGAGGAGCGGTGCCGGAGCTGTTACCATCTCCGTCTTTCCCAGACGGCACGGATCGCCAGAAGGGACCGATTCGACGCCTTTACGACTACCCTCCTCTACAGCCGCTTTCAGAAGCACGATCTCATCAGGAGCATCGGTGAGAGCGTGGCCGTGCAGCAGGGGATTCCCTTCCTCTACCTGGATTTTCGCGCAGGCTGGCCCGAGGGGGTCCGGATCTCGAAGGAACTGGGGATGTACCGTCAATCCTATTGCGGCTGCATCTACAGCGAAAAAGAGAGATTCTGCCCCCCGCCGCGGAAGGATGATCGCGGAAACCACCAGGCGGGGTAGGCGAACCCGAAGCGCCACCGGGTTTAGCGACCGGCAGGGCGCCAAGTGTGTCTCTTCCAACACAGTCCTGGGCAGCCCCCCGTATTTACCGAGTCGGGAATAAGTTGCCGCCGGTGAACAGTCGTAGTTCTGATCGGTTAGGCCGTGATAAATATTAGCGGCTGACTGTCCGATAATGGTACGAATATTGCTGTTTCCGAAAACTAAGCAGATGGTCTTGCATCCGGCTGATGAACCTCCAGAACAGAAAATAGGTGAGCATGTTTTTACAGAGAACGGTCAAGCACGAAATAAGCTGCAAAAGTGTAGGTTTACATTCCGGAAGGAAGGTCGGCATGGTGATCAGGCCGGCCGCTGTTGATAAGGGGATCGTCTTTGTCCGCAGGGATCTGGCCGGCAATAATTGGATCAAGGCGGATGTCTGCAACGTGAGAGACACGACGCTGGCGACGACCCTGGGTCTTAACGGCGTTACCGTTTCCACCGTCGAGCATCTGATGTCCGCCTTCAGCGGTATGGGGGTGGACAATGCAGTGGTCGAAGTGGATGCCCCGGAGATACCGATCATGGACGGCAGCGCTCGCCCCTTCGTTGATCTCCTCAAGGATGTCGGCACGCAGGTTCAGGGAAAGTGCAAGAAACTCCTTGTGATTAAAAAAGAGGTCTCCGTCTCCGATGGAGAGAGCACGGCCATGCTCCTTCCGTCGCCTGATTTCCGGATCACCTATAAGATCGAATTCAGTCATCCATTCATCGGCGTGCAGACGTATCAAATGAGCCTTTCGGATGTTTCCTATGAGGAGGAGATCTGCTCGGCGAGAACATTTGGCTTTCTGAAGGATGTCGAATATCTTCAGGCCAGGGGGTTGGCCCTTGGGGGATCCCTGAAAAACGCTATCATCCTGGATGATCACCGGATCATCAACAAGGAGGGCCTCCGATGTCCGGACGAATTTGTGAAACACAAGATTCTCGACGCGATTGGCGACCTTTCTCTTTTAGGCATTCCGATCATCGGTCATTTTGTCGCTTACAAATCGGGGCACCGCCTGAATAACCTTCTCCTGAAGGAGCTGATGGCCCGGAGGGAATGCTGGACGATGGTGAGCCGTTTCAGCAAGGATGTGTTCGATGAAGTCGCGTCTCTGCGCATTCCCTCGTTCCGGGTGCTGGACTCGGTTCAGGCAATACCCCCGGTCATTTAAGGAGTTGATTTCACCTCCCCCCAATCCTGTCCGCGGCACAAAGCGGCACAAATAGGTCTTGCTTTTTGACCGTCACTTTCTTAGTATACCTGCCAAACATTTAGAATAACATAAAAAATCTATCTTTTCCGTCATATGCGGGGTTGCTCTTAGCGTCGGTCTGACGGTGTTATGGTGCGATAAGGGATATCCATGCAGAGAAAGACCGTGTTCTTATCCATATGCGTCATCCTTGCGCTTTTCCTGGCTTTCCCTTTTCCTCTCCGCGCGGATGAGTCGATCATCAATGGCTTTGTGACAAACAATGCGACCCATCTCCTGGTCTACGCCCGGGTGACGAACTGTTTCACGAAGGATATGGAGGCCGCAATCCTGGCGGGTGTCCCGACCACGTTTACCTTTCTCATGGAACTCTATCAGGAACGTCCGCGTTGGCTGGACAAAAAGCTTGCCCGTTTGACCGTCGGGCATACGATCAAATACGACAATGTCAAGCGGCTCTTTTATGTTTACTCAGACGGCGATAAGGAACCGACGTCATTCCAGGATTATGAAAGCGCCAAGCGGGCGATGGCCGATCTGAATGGCTTCCCTGTGGCGCCGATGAAATCGCTGAAAAGAAACGAATACTACTATGTCAGGATTAAAGCGAAGCTGGACAAGGTCCGCCTGCCGCTCCACATGGAATATGTCTTTTCCTTCGTCTCACTCTGGGACTTCGAAACCGACTGGTACCGAGAGGGGTTCTTCTACTGATGGAAAAAGTCCGCAGGCCGGTGAAGTTGAAGCCGCAGGAGGCGAGAAGGCGTAGACGGGAGTGGATCATCATTTTCGTAACAGTGATCCTGATTGCCGTCGTAACCTATATCGAGAGCCGCATTTTCCGCGGCGAGGCGGTCGTTCTTCCCCTCTCAGGGAATGCCCTCATCTTCGGTCTGATCAATATCAACATCATCCTGATCATCCTGCTCATCTTCCTGATCGTTCGGAATCTCGCGAAGCTGATCTACGAACGGCGGCGCGGGATCGTCGGCTCTAAACTCCGGACCAGGCTGGTTGCTGCCTTCGTCGGCCTGTCCCTCATCCCGACGGTCCTGCTGTTTCTCGTTTCGATCAACTTTCTCTCCTACAGCATCGACAACTGGTTCAGCATGCGGATCGGCGACGCACTGAACCGGACCCTGGAGGTCGCCCAGATCTACTACCAGCAATCAGCAGATCAGGCGAAGTACTATGCCCGCCAGCTCAGCGCGGACATAACCCGAAACGGCCTCTACGAGGGGGAAAAGTCCGTTTACCTGAAGGCCTTGGTCGAGCGGCGGCACAAGACGCACAAGGTAAACATGCTTGAGGTCCATATCGAGAACCAGAAGGAGAATGTGGTCGTCCGGGATCAGGAACGGCCGCAGATGGTTCCCAAACCCCTCTCCCCGAAGTCGCGGGAGGATCTCTACGTCGGCAAAGAGGTGACCACGATTGAGCAGGCGGGGGGCGGCGATCTGATCGGGGGCGCCGTCCCCATTTATTCACTGGCGAGCCCGAAGGAGGTTATCGGATTCGTCATGGCCAGCTATTACTTCCCGGACGGTCTGGTCGACAAGATCACCGTGATCTCCAAGACGTCGGAAGAGTACCGGCAGCTTACGCTCCTCAAGACGCCGATCAAGTTCGGTTACATCATCACGCTTTTCATCGCGATGCTTCTGATCATCTTCTCAGCGACCTGGTTCGGTCTCTACCTTGCCAAAGGGATTACCGTCCCGATCCAGGATCTGGCCGAGGCGACCCGGAAGATCGCCCAGGGGGATCTGAACCATCAGATCGATATCGTCGCCGATGACGAGATCGGCGTCCTCGTTGATTCTTTCAACCAGATGACGAGGGATCTCAAGCGGAGCAATCAGGGGCTGGAACAGGCAAACCTGGACCTGGAACAGCGGCGGAAGTATACGGAAACAATCCTGCGCAACGTTTCCGCCGGTGTCATCTCAGTCGACAGGAGCGGCATCATTACCACGATCAATCGGGCCGCGGAGAGGATGCTCGGCATCCCAACCCAAAGGGTCCTGAACCGGCGTTATGAAGAGGTTCTCATTCCCGACCACCGTGTGATGGCCGAGGAAGTTCTCCGGGAGATGCGCGAACGCGGCGAAAGCTTTATCGAAAAACAGATTGATCTGACCCTCCGGGACCGGACGATGACCCTGCTCATGACGATTACGATGATTCATGACGACGAGGGGAACGACATGGGTATGGCAGTAGTGTTCGAAGATCTTACCCAGCTGCAGCGGGCGGAGCGCGCGGCGGCATGGCGCGAAGTTGCGCGGCGGATGGCCCATGAGATCAAAAACCCGCTCACCCCGGTGCAGCTCTCCGCGCAAAGGCTCCAGAGAAAATATGGCGATCGGCTGGGGGATGATGGCGGTGTCTTCAAGGAATGCACCAAGACGATCATCGATCAGGTTGAGGTCCTGAAAAACCTCGTGAACGAATTTTCCCGCTATGCGCGGCTCCCGGTCACGAGCCTGGCGCTCCATGACCTCAATGAGGCAATCCGCGATCCTGTGATCCTCTTTCAGGATGCGCATAAGGAGATCGTCTTCGATTTTCAGCAGGGCGCCGTCATCCCGCAACTGATGCTCGATCCGGAGCAGATTCGGCGGGTAATGGTCAATTTGCTGGACAATGCCGTAGCGGCAGTCGGCAGTCAGGGCGGCAGGATCGAAATCAGGACCGCCTTTAACAGGGATGGGCGGAAGGCGCTGGTGGAGGTGGCCGATAACGGCTGTGGCATTCCACCCGATTATAAGGTAAAGATGTTTGAACCCTACTTTTCCACGAAACGGTCGGGAACGGGACTGGGGCTGGCGATCGTCAATTCCATCATTGCCGATCATCATGGCCGGGTCAGCGTCATGGACAACTCTCCCGCCGGAACCGTCGTGGCCTTCGAACTTCCCGTACCCGACACGGAGTAGGAACAGTCAACGTTTTCTCTCCTTTTTTAGAGGGGAGGGAGGAAAAGGACAGCAAAAGCAAGGCGATGAACAAGACGATCCTGATTGTGGACGATGAAGAAAGCATCTGTCAGACCCTGGAAGGGATCCTGACCGACGAGGGGTATGAAACGGTCGCCGCCGGGACCGGCGAAGAGGCTCTGCGGGTCGTGGAGGAGGAGCTGCCCAACCTGGTCCTTCTGGACATCTGGCTTCCGGGCATGGACGGGATTGAGGTTCTCAAGGCAATCAAGGGTTCTCATCCCCAGGTCCAGGTCGTCATGATGTCAGGCCACGGCACCATAGAAACGGCGGTGAAGGCGACCAAACTCGGGGCCTTCGATTTCATCGAAAAGCCCCTCTCGCTCGAAAAGGTGATCCTGGCGGTCAACAATGCCCTGGCCCTCGCCGGTCTGGAGGAGGAAAATCTTCTCCTCAAACAGAAGGTCAGACACGAATACGAACTGACGGGCAACAGCGGTCCGATCCAGGAGCTCAAGGAGATGATCGGCATCGTTGCCCCGACTAATGCCTGGATCCTGATCATGGGAGAAAACGGGACGGGAAAGGAACTGGTAGCCCGTTCCATCCACCGCCAGGGCCGGAGAGCCCAGAAGCCCTTCATTGAGGTAAACTGCGCAGCAATTCCGGAAGACCTGATCGAGAGTGAACTGTTCGGCCATGAAAGAGGGGCGTTTACGGGGGCCACGGCAAAAAAGCGGGGGAAGTTCGACCTCGCCAATGAAGGGACGATCTTTCTCGACGAGGTGGCCGACATGAGTCTCAAGGCCCAGGCCAAAGTGCTCAGGATCCTCCAGGAAAAGAAGTTCGAACGAGTCGGAGGCAGCAGGCTCATCCCCACCGATGTACGGGTGCTGGCCGCCACCAACAAAGACTTGGAAAAGGAGATGGAGGCAGGTCGGTTCCGGCAGGATCTCTTCTACCGTCTAAACGTCATCCCGCTCCGGATCCCCCCGCTGCGCGACCGGAAAGAGGACATCCCCCTGCTCATCGACCGGTTTCTCAAAGATTTTGCCTTCAAGGAAGGTGAGACGGAAAAGCGGATCACGGACGAGGTGATGGCCGTTCTGATGAGGCATAACTGGCCAGGAAATATCAGAGAACTGAAGAACATCATCGAGCGGCTGATCATCACTACGCCGGCCACCGTCATTTCCAAGGACGATATCCCCCCACTGTTCGAGGAAAGGAATGCGGAGACCGCTGCCTTTGAGCCGGATATCACGTCCGATTCCTTCCGGGGCGCGAAACAGGATTTCGAGCGGCAATACATCATCCGCAAACTCCAGGAGTTCGACGGGAACATCTCCAGAACTGCTGAGGCGATCGGCCTGGAGCGGAGCCACCTTCACAAGAAGATCAAGGGCTATGGTCTGGAGGTCAAAAGCGATTCCTGAACGGGAAACTATCCGGCGCCTGAAACCAAGTCGCCTTCATCCGGCTGACTTTGTTGGTTGCGTCGCCGGCTCCTCGACGTATTTCTTCTATATACGCCTGGGTCGCCTCCTCCTTGCCGCCTCTCTATCCTTTTGAATGCAACTTGGTATCCGACCGCGCCTGCCGGCGGAGATCGGAAACGGAGAAGCGGTTGAAGGGGAGAAAGATCAGTCCCAGGACGATCACGATCCCGATGGAAAGGAAGTGATAGATGATCGCGAAGGTAAGGGCATCAGTTTTGGGTATGCCGAAGATACTGAGGCCGAGGATGCAGAAGTAATGCCAGTTTCCGATGAAGCCGGGCGCCGTGGGGATGGCAATTCCGATGATCAGGATGATCATGAGGACAAAGGCGGCCACCACCGGGAGCTGGAAGCCGAAAGCGAGGAAAAGCAGATAGATTGCCAGAATGTCGACAAGCCAGATCATGATCGATAGTCCCCCGACGGAGATGAGGAGCACAGGATCGACCATGATCCGGAATCCTTCTATGAAATGATAGATGAGCCGGTTGATCCAATCGGCATAGCGTGCCGGCAGCTTTCCGATGAGGGGACTTAAGATCCGGAGCGAGGTCTCACGCTTCACGATCATCAGAACCATCATGATGAAGAGCGCGAGCGTCAACAACAGGAACAGGACGCTGGAGCGGACGAGCCACGGCGGCAGCGGGGTGAAAAAGAGGACAAAAACCGCAATGATGAGAATGGTGAGGCTGTCCAATACCCGTTCGACGAAGATCGTGCCGAGGGCGGAGCTCATCGGGATGTGGCTCTTTTTCGTGATGAGATAAGGTCGGGCCAGTTCTCCCAGGCGCGCCGGAATGGCGATGATGGCAAGAAAACCCACACTGGTGACGGAAAAGAGGGAAAGCTGATCGACCTTCTCGATCGGATTGAGGATTAGCCCCCAACGGAAGGACCGCAGGACCTGCATGAGAAACATCGCCGCCAGGATGGGGAGGGCATACCCGTAACGGATCGTCCGGAAACCGTCGGCTACTCCCTGGAACTGAATCCCCCGGGCGGAGAGGTAAACAAGCAAGGCGCCCAGCACCAGACCCGCAATCACCTTTTTCTTCATCAGCCGCTTCCGTTATCCGAACAGCAGCGCCATGCCGAATCGATCCCGCACAGGCTTACCTTCTGACCAGGTTGTCCCCGATCTTGTCGTGGATCAGCTGGGAGGAGAGCTTGTTGCCGATCATGCCGACCCGGACGGAGACCGTGGTCACATCCTTGGCCTTGTAAGTCACTGCGATCTGAACCTTCTCTTCGTCGATGACGGCCGTAATTTTCCCCTTGCCGATCTCCTTATCCGGCTGGACGTCCACTCCGCGCATATCCGCCACGGTTTTTTCGCAGGCCTTCCAGACCGAGTCGAATGAGTAGTAGTAGTCGGTTTTCATCTCGCCGTTGATGTAGAAGTAGGTTCCCGAACCCGCACCTACCGCTGCACCGCCGACCAGCGCCACCGTGCAGCCTGAGATCAACAAAACGCCCATGACCATAAATACCATCCAGCTTGTCTTATTCCGCATGATTCTTCCTTTCTGTTGAGTATGATCACGGGGACAGATTTCAAATCTGTCCCCCCCTTAATGGAAATCTGTCCCCCTCGCCCCGCTGCTCAACCAGTCGAATTCCCTGAGCAATTCCTCCTGTTTCTTCGTCAGGTTCGTGGGCACGGTGATCACCGTCTCGATGATCTGGTCGCCCCGACCGTATCCCCGCAGGTGGGCGATTCCCTTCCCCTTCAGACGGAAGATCTTGCCCGTCTGCGTTCCCCGGGGAATCTTTAGCTTTTCCGCCCCTGTGAGCGTCGGCGTTTCCACACTTCCTCCCAGTGCGGCCTGAATGAAGGAGACGGGGAGGCGGCAGTAGATATCGTCCCCGTTTCGCTGAAAGATCTCGTGTGGTTCCACCTCGATGAAGACGTACAGATCGCCGTTCGGCCCACCGCATTCACCTTCCTCGCCTTCACTCCGCATCCGGAGCCGGGAACCAGTTTCCACGCCGGCCGGAATCTTGAGCTGGACGGTCCTGGCAACCTTGACTTTCCTCCCTCCCGAACATTCCCGGCAGGGGGTCGTAATGACACCCCCCTGCCCCCTGCACAGGGGACAGGTCGTGCTGATACTGAAGAAGCCGCTGGACTGTGTCACCTGACCCCGCCCGTGGCAGCGGCTGCAGACCTGCGGCGAGGTGCCCGGGGCGCAGCCCGATCCCCGGCAGGAGGAGCAGAGAACGTACTTCTCCAGATTGATCTCTGTGCTGGCGCCGATAGCGCTGTCCATGAATGATATCCGGAGATCGTAGCGCAGATCGGCGCCCGCCCGGGCCATCGTCCGCGAGCGGGATCGGCCCGTATTGAAGCCGAAGACGTCGCCGAAGATGTCCCCAAAACTCGAGAAGATGTCTTCGAAACCGGAGAAGCCCCGGTACCCGGCGCTGCTCAGGCCTTCTTGACCATAATGGTTGTAGATCTCCCGTTTTTCCGGGTCGCTCAGGACCTCATAGGCCTCGGCCGCTTCCTTGAAATTCTCCTCCGCTCCGTGGTTTCCCGGGTTCCGGTCCGGGTGAAACTGCATGGCGAGTTTGCGATAGCTCTTTTTTATCTCGTCTTCCGGGGCGTTTCTTTCCACGCCCAGGATCTCGTAGTAATCACGTTTTGTCGTCATTCGACCTTTCAACTTCCTTCCGTTGTGATTTTCCTGATTTTCTCCGGCATGGCGCTGTCGCCGCGTTTCACGAAGTCATGACGGGCAAGGCAGGCCGCGCCGACAGCTCTAAAGAATCTTTTAATATAATAATCCGCTTCCGTGCTGTCAACCGGGCCTTTTACCGGACCAGGCGGTTCAAGGCCTCACGGTATTTCTCGGCGGTTTTCTCAATGATCTCCAGGGGTAGTACCGGTGCCGGGGGCTTCTGGTCCCACTTGATGGCGAGGAGGTAATCCCGCAGGAACTGTTTGTCGAAACTCTTCTGCGACCGGCCCTCCTCGTAATCGTCCTTCGGCCAGAACCGGGAGGAGTCGGGGGTGAGGAGCTCGTCGATGAGGATCAGCTCTCCGTCGAACAGCCCGAATTCCATCTTGG
>MICJ01000095.1:12861-13003 GCA_001830835.1 Syntrophobacterales bacterium GWC2_56_13
TTCGTGGAAGGGGTGAAGAGCGGCTGGGGAAGCCGTGAGGATTCCTTGAGCCCTGCCGGGAGGGTGATCCCGGAAACAGACTTTCCCTGGCGGTAATCCTTCCATCCGGAGCCGCTCAGATAGCCCCGGACGACACATTCCA
>MICJ01000096.1:0-372 GCA_001830835.1 Syntrophobacterales bacterium GWC2_56_13
GTAGCTGCATGACTCATCCGCAGGGTCTTTGAGCAGTTCACGGATGCGGCGCGGGTCGAACAGCGCATCGGGCAACAGGCCTTCACCCGTTTGCGGGTTCCGCTTTTCGCGCAGAAACCAGCAGAAGATCAGGCGCGTGATGAGACGAATGAGATGGACGGACGGTTTGCCGTCGGCGTCCGGTTTGGCGTCCTTCGGAAACGCCGCGTGTTCCCGCGCCCAGAAGTACCAGTTGGCGAGCTCTTTGTAGAATGCTTTGGTGACTTGTTCGACATCGAAGGCGTCATCGTGGCGTTTTTGAATCTCCAGCGCGGGGATGCCGAACAATTCTTTCCCCACCAATGCGAGATCCATCATCTGCAGTCGTTCGGC
>MICJ01000096.1:419-1609 GCA_001830835.1 Syntrophobacterales bacterium GWC2_56_13
GTCGCCGCTTCTCCGCCTTCTCGTCATACTTGATGTTCAGAAAATGCCAGGCGGATTGCGCTGTATCGGAGAAAACAAACAGGCAGTAAGGATGTTCGCGGATCAACTGGTTGACGATGGGCCGCTCAAGATTTCTATGAAGGCCGGCTGAGGCCAGGCGGCAATACACCACATGAAACGCATGATCCTCGCCGCCGCTCGCGAACAGGACGGGATCATCAGCCAGCGTGCTGCTGGCGGAATCCGGCCAGTTGCGCATACTCAGCGGCTGGTTTTCGCGCTCGTAGTTCAGTTCCTCCCAGAACAGCTTTTTAAGACCGCCCAGATCCCGCAAGTTCCGGAGGATATTCAGAACCGTCTGCTGTCTTTCAATCTGGGCCATTCATTACCCCGGCTTTCCCATTTCAGAAGCGTCTCAAGTTTAGACAAGCCGATGTAAAAAAGCACCTGGTATTTTCTGTAAAGAATCTTCTCCGGGAACAAAAAGGGTGTACATGCACGTGCCGGAATGAGATCTCAAGGACGGTTCAGGGGGGATCGTCCGGAGCTCAGCTTTTCCGACTGGTCTTGGTGGTGAAGGTGGAGATGCTCTGCTTGACCTTCTTTCCTTTGCACTTCGGACAGGAAACCTTGGTCTTTTCATGCTCCGAAATGCTCAGGATTACAGAAAAATTCTTCTTACAGTCCAGGCATTCATACTCGTATGTGGGCATTTCAATCCTCCTTTCTCCCGCCATGCGTTGATTGGGATCAACTGTTTGCTTTATCTTAATGAATTGGAATATATTGTCAAGAGAGAAATGGTATTCGACCTGAACGAGGATTGAGGAGGCGGCGAATATGATTGACTGGCAAGCGCCTCCCCGCTATACTCGCACTATTCAAGCTCAGCAAAAAACATGGGGGAATGGCACGGGGTTAGTCTGATACCGCAATGATTGCAAGATCGCAAAGGAGGTTTCCATGCCTGAAGCAGATGCCGCAAAGGTTGAAAAAAGTTTTTATACCGATGTGCCTCAAAAGAGCGAAGTCTTTTTCCTGAAAGGGTCGAATTCCTATGACTGGGGAATGAAAAACCGGCTTGCCCGCATTTTTGATGCAAAGTCCGGCAAAACCGTGATGCTTGCCTTTGACCATGGATATTTTCAGGGACCAACGACAGGTCTGGAACGGCCGGATATCACCATACT
>MICJ01000096.1:1783-2324 GCA_001830835.1 Syntrophobacterales bacterium GWC2_56_13
CGCCTGCGCCGTTGCGACCCAGGTGTTCATCGGCGGCGAATTCGAGACGCAGTCGGTGCTGAACCTTACGAATCTGATCGACATGGGAAACAGGGTCGGCATGCCGGTGCTGGGTGTGACCGCAGTCGGCAAGGAAATGGTCCGCGACGCCAAGTACATTAGGCTTGCCACGCGGATATGCGCCGAACTCGGCGCCGCTTTCGTCAAGACCTATTTCGTGCCTGATTTCGAGACTGTCACAGCCGGATGCCCCGTTCCCATTGTCATTGCCGGCGGCAAGAAAATGCCGGAGCTCGAGGCGTTGAAGATGGCCTGTGAGGCGATCAACCAGGGCGCGGCAGGCGTGGACATGGGGAGGAACATTTTCCAGTCCGAGGCGCCTGTCGCCATGATCAGGGCTGTCCGCAAGGTTGTTCATGAAAACATGAAGCCCGAGCAGGCGTATGAAATGTTCCTCGATCTGAAAAAGCAAAAAGCATAATGCACTGCCGGGAAAGCAACCATCATGAACAATGCCTGGATTGAAACTGAAGCGAACGAT
>MICJ01000096.1:2374-23219 GCA_001830835.1 Syntrophobacterales bacterium GWC2_56_13
GTATGCAACGCGCCTTGTGGGAAGCCAGCCGGATCTGGCCATGCATGGCGGCGGAAATACGTCGCTCAAGGGTAGGGTCACAACACTGGCCGGCGACGATGTTGCGGCGCTTTTCGTCAAGGCTTCGGGCGTTGCCATGGATACGATCACCCCCTCGGGTTTTGTTTGTCTCGATCATGCGTATCTCAAGAAACTGCGGACGGTATCGTCCCTTACCGATGAAATCATGGCCGGCGAGTTCCGCATGCGCATGCTCAAGCCCGGCGATGCGCTGCCCTCTGTCGAGACGCTGATGCATGCCTTCATCGACAGGACGGCCGTCGTGCATACGCATCCAACGGCGATCCTGACGCTTACTAATCGCTCCAGGGGTGAAGAAACGATCGTTGCCGCATTGGGCGGCGGTGTCGGGGTGGTGCCGTATGTAAGTTCGGGTCTGGCGCTTGGCCGCGCGGTTGCCGATGAACTTGACAGGGGAAAAGATAACCTGGCGATCGTGGTGATGCATCACGGCCTGATCACATGGGGAGCGAGTCCGAAACAGGCGTATGACCATACGATAGAAATGGTCAATAGAGCGGAAGGCTATATTCGGGAGTCCCGGCGGCAGATCTTTTCCCTGAACACGGCGACAGCCGTTGAAACCGCCCGGGAGCGTTATACGAAAATTGCGCCGCTGATCCGGGGTCTGCTTTCGCCGGCGTCCGGCGATCCGGACAACCCGTATAAGAAAATGCTCCTCGCCCCTCTCATCTCCCGGGAGGCACTCGAATTTCTTGACTCTCCCCGGGCAAGAGATCTTGCCTGCACAGCGCCGCTGACGCCGGATTATCTCGTGAGGACAAAGGCGTATCCGCTGTTTATAGAAAACCCTGATTATGACGACATGGATGTCCTCCGCCGGCGGCTTGCCGGGGAGATCGAATCGTTCAGCGCCCGTTACGACGCCTATGTAAAGAAATACTCGCCGCGTCTTCCGGAATTCGACGCTTCCGGTTTCGACCCTCTGCCGAGAGTCGTCCTGCTGCCCGGCCTGGGCGCCGTGTGCGCAGGGCCGGACCTGGGCATGGCGCGAATCGCCCGCGACATCACCGAACAGGCGCTCATCGTCAAGCGCGCGATCTGCGAAACAGGCGGAACATACCTTGGCCCGACGGAAGATCATCTGTTCGACATGGAATTCAGGGCGTTTCAGCGGGCAAAGGTTGCCGGTAAAGGTCCATTGCCGCTGCGGGGCAGCGTGGCGATCGTCACGGGAGCGGCCGGCGCGATCGGGTCGGGCATCTGCGAGGGATTGCTCAGTCAGGGCTGCACGGTTGCTGCAACGGATCTTGCAGGCGAGAATCTTGACGCGATGGCGTTTACCCTGAAGGGCATGTACGGGGACCGGGCGCTCGGCGTGCCGCTTGACGTGACCGACGGCGCATCGGTATCGGCCGCATTTGAAAAAACAATCGCCGCATTCGGCGGAATCGATATCGTCGTCATCAATGCCGGCCTGGCGCATGTGTCGCCGCTTACAGAAATGAATCTTGACGCGTTTAGAAAACTGGAGCGCGTCAATATTGAAGGGACTCTTCTGTTGCTTGCCCAGGCAGGGAAGCTCTTCAAGCTGCAGAACACTGCCGGCGACGTCGTCCTGATTTCGACAAAGAATGTGTTTGCACCCGGCGCGAAATTCGGCGCCTACAGCGCAACAAAGGCCGCGTCCCACCAGTTGTGCCGCATTGCCAGCCTGGAGTTTGCGGATATGGGCGTGCGCGTGAACATGGTGTCGCCCGACGCCGTGTTTTCGCACGGGTCAAGGAGATCAGGCCTGTGGGCGCAGGTCGGCCCGGACCGCATGAAGGCCCGCGGCCTTGATGAAAAGGGACTCGAAGAGTATTACCGCCAGAGAAATCTACTCAAGGCGCGGGTCACTGCAGAACATGTCGCCCGGGCAGTGGTTTTCTTTGTGACCCACCAGACGCCTACGACCGGTGCGACCATTCCCGTCGACGGCGGCCTGCCGGATTCGACGCCTCGATAATAAACCGCGGGAAAAGATCGCCTGTCTATTGTTCCCCTGTGTAGTAGCTTCCTCAGCAATCAGGCGTATTACATCCTAAAATCATTGGCCCTCTATTGTTTTTATTTGACATTGTCATGAGGATATTATCTAATCATACTTATGGAATTAGATATCGAAAGTTCAAAACCAATCTACACCATTGAAGTGGCCAGCCAAATAGTGGGCATCGGACAGCGCATGCTGCGCGAATACGAAAAAGCCGGTTTCATCAAGCCGGCCCGCATCAACGGCCAACGCCGTTATTCCCAGAACGACATTCAGTTTATCAAGAATGTCAGATTTTATCTTGAAGAAGTGGGAATGACGATCACGGCTCTCAAGGTCTTTTATCTGGCCACTCCTTGCTGGGAGATAAAGCAATGCGGTCAAGTCAAGTGCCCCGCCTATCATAATTGCAAAGAAAAATGCTGGGAAGCCATAAAAAATAATGATAACTGCGATGTGCGAACGTGCAAAGGCTGCCCCATTTACTTAGTGAAACAGACAAATATGGATCTGAAGATATTTCAGGGCAAGGCAATCGGCCCGAAGTGTTTCAGAGAATAATCTTTACCTGACGTTATTTTTTAATTCTTACTTGACAAATCCATGTATAAGTAATATGTAATCTATAAATGCATATTACATATACATTATTCAGTTATAATTTTCAATCGGATAGTGCAACATGAATAAACTTTTGATACAAGGAGAGATATGAGGGTCTTTGAGGATCAAACAAATGGCATCAAGGTTGGCCAAAGGGCAGGCAATTTCCGCATCGATGATACTCTTTGGCTATCTGATCTGGAAGGGTTGCCGATATTCTTTGTCTTTTGGAAAAGTCTTTGAGGGCGTTGCCAGCAGGAGGCTCCTGTTATCGAAAAAGAGATCTGGCAGAGATTCAAGGATAAGGGGTTGAAGGTTTTTGCAGTCGGCGCAAAGGAAAATGCCGAAGAGGCGTCTGCGTGGTCATCTCAGCATCAGCTGACGTATCCAGTGCTGATCGATCCGAAAGGGGAAATTTACAAAATATACGGCAATGGTTCGGTCCCTTACCATGTGATAATTGATCGGAGATTCGGAATAATCCATTCTCAGGGGGATTTCCAAAAAGAATTGCTGATAGGGGCAATCCGGGACGCTTTAAGAGAGCCCTGAGCACTTCCGTGATAATGCCTGCCTTTTTTGTAAACCGATAATCGGACATTACCCTAAGGAGGTGAATAAGATGCATATGGAACAATGGCTGCGATTGATCGCTGGAGTGATAATTCTGGGAAGTGTTCTTCTGGCCTATTACCATTCACAAAGCTGGCTCTGGCTCACTGGCCTGATGGGTGCAAACCTCGTCCAGTCCGGCTTCACCGACTGGTGCCCCATGATGGTTGTCCTGCGGGCAGCAGGCGTCAAGGAGAAAAACGTTAAGATTTGATATGCGCAAATAGGGATGGAGATTGCCTTGCCAATAAACTAAGGAGTGATCCCATGTTAAATCGACTGGTACAGTTTGCTATCGCCAGGCCAAAAACGGTGATTGGAGCGGCTGTCATCATAACAATCCTGTTCGGTTCTCAGCTCCCAAAGATCACTACTGACACTGACCCCAAGCACATGCTCCCGATAACATCCCCGGTACGGCAATACAATGACCAGGTAGAAAGGGAATTCGAGCTGCATCCGGATGTTTTGGCGCTGGGCATCGTCAACGAACGCGGCGTCGTGAATAAGCAGACCCTCGGCCGCATTGCGGATCTCACTTCTCAGATTCAACGCATCCCCGGCGTCATCGTCCGCGATGTCACCGGTTTTACCACCATCGACGACGTCACGGTGCAGGGCGGTGAGTTGGCTGTCCGGCCCTTGCTGGAGCGTGTTCCTCAGTCGGAAGAAGAACTGGCATCCCTCCGCAGGAAGCTTTTCGAAAACCCGGCCTTTATGAACCGGATCATTTCCCCGGACGGCAAGGCGACGGCCATCTATATTCCTATCGAGCCCACAGCCAACGGCAAGGAGATCGCCGACCGGATTCGTAAGCTCCTTCCAGACCGGTCAGACGGCGATCGGTTCTACCTCGCCGGAGACCCTGTCGCCCGGGACACATTCGGCGCCGAAATGTTCCGGCAGATGGGCCTTTTTTCCCCCATCGCGGGCATGGTCATGGCTATCGCTCTCTGGTTTATGTTTCGCAGCGTTTTGTTGATAGCGGCCAACATGGCCGCGGCAATGATCAGCATCATCTGGAGCATGGGACTATTGATCTGGCTGGGGTATCCGGTCCACATTATGAGTTCCATGAGTCCTGTGTTCCTGATGGCAATAGCGACAGACACCGTCCACATCTTTAACGAGTTCTTCTTTCGTTATCGGGAAGTGGGCAAGAAGAAGCAAGCGGTGGCGGATGCAATGGCCGCGGTTGGAACGCCCGTTCTTTATTCGGACCTGACCACTGCCGTTGGGTTCGCCTCCCTGGCGATTACCTCCATCATTCCCGTCAGGATCTTCGGCCTGGCGGTCGCCTTTGGCACCCTGGTCATCTTGCTGATGAGTTTTACCCTTGTCCCGGCCATTCTCATGTTGCTGAGCGAGAAGAAGCTTGATAAATCCATAGAGGTCGCCGACAATAAGGCTATCGGCGCAGGCGCCCCTATTGCCGGCAAGGCCTCCTTTCTTTCGCGGCTCGGCGAGGTTTGCGTGCGAAGAGGGAAGATCATCGCCGCCCTCGGCTGCGTTCTTCTGGTCATTTCCGCAGCCGGGATTTACCGGATACGGGTCAACAACAACATGGTCCATTGGTTCAAGTCCAACAGCGCGGTGCGAAGCGCAGACCGGGAGATGAACCAGCGCCTGGGAGGGACGTCCACGGCCTACCTTGTCGTCCAAAGCCCCAACGAAAACGCCATGAAGGACCCGGCGATGTTGCGCGAGATCGAGGGCCTTCAGAGAGCGTTGGAGAAAGCCCCCCTCGTAGGGAAAACCTTTTCCGTCGTGGACTATGTGAAATGGATCAACCGGGTGCTCCATAACGACGATCCCTCTTTTTACCGGATTCCCGACTCGCTGGAAAAAGTGGGCCAGTACCTGTTCCTCTTCGGGATGTCCGCCAAGCCGAGCGATCTCAATAACGTGGTGGACTATCCCTTCCAGAAGGCAAATATCATCCTGCAACTGAAGAGCTGGGACGCCGGCGCGATGAAGGATGTCCTTGCGAAAACCGCGGCCTACCTTAACGCCCATCCTTTGCCCGCCGGAGCAACCGTGAAACCGGCCGGCATTGCTTACTTCAACCTGGTATGGAACCAGGAAGTTCTCTGGGGAATGCTGTCGAGTTTCTTTGCCGGGGTGGCGCTCGTGCTGATTCTCCTGTTCGCGCAAACGCGTTCTTTGCTGTGGGGAGGATTGAGTTTCTTGCCGCTTCTGTTCACCATCGCAATAATTTACGGCGTTGTGGGGTTGACAGGGAAGGATTTCGACATGCCTGTGGCCGTCCTTTCGACGCTTTCTCTCGGTATGGCGATTGATTTCGCCATTCATTTTGTTGCCCGCTTCCGGAAGCGGTACGGAGAGAGCGCAGACTTGCAGGACGCACTCATCTGGACGGTGGCGCGTCCCGGCAAGGGAATTTTCCTCAATGCCGTCCTGTTTGCCCTGGGCTTTTCGGTGATGGTATTTGCCGATCTCACGCCGTACATCACCGTCGGCGTCTTCATGGCATCAATCATGCTGCTCTCGTCGGTGACGAGCGTCATCTATCTTCCGGGCTTGATTCAACTGTTCCGCAAACAATTACTGAAAGGGGAAAAACGATGAAAGCGCATTATTGGATTGCCTTTGTCCTCTCCTTAAGCCTGTTGCCTGCAACAGCGCCGGGAGAGACGCAGCCGCCGGGGCCGCAGATTGCCGGCGCAGAGATCATGGAGAAAGAACAGCAGGCCTTCTACTCCCAGGGAAAAGATATGAAGGCTGAAATAAGGATGGAGCTGGTCACGGCCGACGGCAAAAAACGCCTCCGGAGCCTGACTATGCTCCGCTGGAATGATCCCGGGAGCAAGGATCAGAAATACTTCCTCTATTTTCGCGAGCCCGCAGATGTCCGGGGTATGACGTTCATGGTTTGGAAATACCCGGCCAGGGAGAGCGACCGGTGGATCTATGTGCCTGCGGTGGATCTTGTGCGCCGCGTTGCCGCACGGGATGCCCGGTCGAGTTTTGTCGGTTCGGACTTTACCTACGAAGACATATCCGGACGCAACCTCGCCGCCGACAGTCACTCCCTGTTGCGTGAAGAAAAACTCGGAGACCGGGATTGCTACGTAGTCGAAAGCGTGCCGAAGGAACCGACAGACTACGTGAGGCGGCTCTCATGGATCGATAAAATAACTTTTTTACCTCTCAAGGAAGAGTACTATGATGTTCAAAAGGAGTTGACACGGGTCTTTACTGCCGACAGGATCGAGAGTATCGTTGCGGCAGCGGGAGGAGAGCAAAAGAGTTTCCCCACGGTAACCAGGCGAACGATGAAAAACCTGAAGACGGGACATCGAACCGAAGTGGCATTCACCGCAGTCGCGTACAATATCGGCCTCCAGGATGCCGTCTTCACGGAACGCTATCTGCGGAACCCTCCGGAGAGGTGGATCAAGTGAGAACGTTTGCTTCTTGTCATGACAGACAAGAATAAAAACAAAAGGAGAAGACGTATGGAAATGAAATCCGGCCTCTCTACTCAGTGCGTCCATAGCGGAGAAATTCACGATTCGGAAGGTTCTCCGCACACGCCCATCTATAACAGCACTACATTTGCCTTTCCTTCCACAAAAGCGCTGTTGGATGTCGTAGAAGGGAGAAAACAAGGTAATCTATACACCCGGTATGGCTTAAATCCGACCATCAAAAGTTTGGAAGTCAAACTGGCAGCAATCGAGCATGCTGAATCGGCTATTGCATTTTGTTCCGGAATGGCCGCGGAGGCCGCCTTGTTCCTTGCCTATGCCAGAAAAGGCGTCGTATGCCTGGGGGACGCATATGGCGGCACGCTGGAATTCCTGGAGAGCCATCTCAGAAGTCTGAATATCCCCGTCCATTTTTTACTCGGCAGGGAGCTGGAGAAGCTGACGCCGCTGTTGAAGCAGGGCATAGATATCGTCTTTTTTGAAACCCCCACCAATCCGGTGTTGGAGATATTCGACATAAAAGAGATCTCCGACATTTCCCACAGATACAATACCCTTGTCTGCGTGGACAATACCTTTGCCACGCCGGTGAATCAGAACCCGCTTTTATTGGGAGCGGACATTGTAGTCCATAGCGCCACGAAATATCTCGGCGGACACAGCGACATCACGGCTGGCGCCTTGATGGGTTCAAAAAAAATATTAGAGCCCGTATTGCCATGGAGAAAAAATCTGGGACAGATGATTGCCCCGGAAGTGGCCTCGCTTTTACTCAGGAGCATAAGAAGTTTAGTGTTGAGAGTGAAGCAGCAAAATGAAACGGCTATGGCCGTTGCCTTGAAATTATCGAAACATCCAAAGGTGAAAAAAGTATACTATCCCGGATTGGAAAATTTCCCTTACAACACGTTGGCCAAAGAACAAATGAAAGGGTTCGGCGGCATGCTGACCATTGAGTTGCATCAAGATACAAAGAAAACTGTTGAATTCGTTGATAAAATAAAATTATTTAAAATAGCGCCGAGTCTTGGCGGCGCTGAAAGTCTCGTTACCCAGCCCGTTACGACGACGCATCACGGCTTAACCGTGGCCGAGTTGGAAAGAAGAGGGATTACAGGTTCCATGGTGCGGTTTTCCATCGGCTTCGAAGATGCGGAAGATTTGATTGCCGATCTGGAACAGGCGTTCTTGTGAAATCAGTCATCATCCTGGGAATTTTTCTCCTCCTTCTCACGGAAAATGTCCGGACCGTCGGCGCTGAAACGGGAACCGGGGAAGAGCTGGGAGGATACGAAGTGCAGGCGGCCCCTTCCCCTGATGGAACCTCCGGGAAGCCGGAGTCCTTTTTGGAGATGCTTCCTTTCGAACTCCGCGGATTCTTAGAGGCGCGCGGCGGTTTTCGCATGCAGGATGATCCGCATGAATCCAAAACTGCAACCCTGGAGGAAACAAGGCTTCAGCTGCACCTCTTCAAAGCCCTTGATTGGGCCAGGTTCAGCATAAAGAGCGACTTCCTCTATGACGGGACGGCCGAAGAAGCGCAGGCCGATGTCCGGGAAGTCAACGCCCTTTTCAGCCCTTTCGAGTTTATGGAACTGAAGGCCGGAAGGCAGATACTGACGTGGGGAACAGGCGACTACATCTTTATCAACGACCTGTTTCCCAAGGATTACAAGTCCTTCTTCACCGGACGCGATGACGAGTACCTGAAGGCCCCTTCGGATGCCTTGAAGACAAGCATTTACACAGATGCCTTCAACCTCGATTTTGTCTACACCCCGCGATTCAATCCGGACCGCTTTATTGATGGGAAAGGGCTATCCTATTTCAATCCGCAAACGGGCGGCCTGACCGGCGAAGAGGCGGTGATTGTCCCGCACGAGCGCAATGAGTGGCTTGGGGACTCCGAAATCGCACTGCGCTTGTACCGTGACATTAAGGGCTATGGTCTGGCTCTGTATGGCTACCATGGATTCTGGAAAAGCCCGGTGGGATTTGATCCTCAAGCGGGAGCGGCCACATTCCCCCGCCTTTCCGTATACGGCTTGAGCGTCCGGGGAACGGTCTGGAAGGGGATCGGAAATTTTGAAATGGGATACTATGACGCCCGGGATGACCAAAACGGCGAGAACCCTTTCATCCCGAACAGCCAGCTCCGGTACTTGGCGGGATATGAACAGGAGTTGGCCAAGGACTTTACCGCGGGGGTGCAATATTACCTGGAGCAGACGCTGCAATATGGCGCTTACCGGCTCACCCTCCCCCCGGGCATGCAGGCTGCGGACGAGTTCCGGCAGGTGATCACTCTCCGTCTGACGAAACTCCTCCTGTACCAGAACCTGAAAATTTCGCTCTTCACATTCTATTCGCCTTCGGACCAGGACGTTTACATCAGGCCCAATGTTCATTATAAAATTACCGACCACTGGAGTGTGGAGGGCGGCGCAAATATCTTCGCCGGACGGAATGACCATACATTTTTCGGGCAGTTCAAGAACGACACCAACGTCTATTCAGGCGTGCGTTGGAGTTTTTGAGTGTTTTTTAAACTGAGCCCATTCCTTACATTCCCATTACTGCCTTTGCAATATCCTGACGGAGCCACTCTGATGTCTTGAAATGCAGCATTAAACCCCTGGCATCGCGGAAGAGCCGCTCTACGATATATTCCCGGCAATACCCGTGGCCGCCAAGTACCTGAATTGCCTTATTTGCCACATTGACCGCATTCTCGGAGGCAAATAACTTTGCTTTAAGCCCGTTAAGGACAGCGCTATCGGGAAATAAGTCAGCCTGGGTTGCGCAGGCAGTCAACAGCGCTTCCGATGCTTCGGTCTCCAAGATCATGTCAGTTATCATAAACTGAACGGCTTGATGGACTGCAAGAGGTTGGCCGGCTATTATTCTCTCTTTGGCATGTTTGATGGCAAGCTCAGTAGCGGATGCGGCAATCCCTGCGGAAATTGCGGCTGCGCCAAAGAAGCCCCAGCCTATGACTGCCTTCCCGATTATCTGAGTCCCTTTGCCCTCCTCACCGATAAGATTTTCAACGGGAACCCGACAATCGCTGAAAAACATCTCCCTGGAGGAGGTGCCCGTCAACCCCATTTTCTCTTCAGGTCGACCAAAAGATAGACCCGGACTATCCTTTTCAATGAGCAATGTACTCATCCCCTGGGGACCTTTTTCCGGATCCGTGCGGACCAGGACCAAATATATGTCGGCCTCTCCGGCAGAGGTGATGAAGATCTTTGAACCATTCACGATATATGCGTCGCCTTCCTTTTTTGCGCGTGTGGCGATGGCGCCGGCATTGCTGCCGCAATCCGGTTCGTGGACGGCAAAAGCCCCAAGGAATTTTTTCCTCAACACTTCCGGTGTCCATTTTTTCTTCATGGCTGGGCTGCCGGCATATTCGATTGCCTTTGTAACGATCGTGTGAGAGACGTAGATCAGGGCGGTTGAAGCACAAGCTTTGGCTATCTCTTTTACCAGCGTGGCGAAACAAACCCGATTAAATTCAAAGTCCTCTTCTTTTTCGGAGATGCTTACCCCCCAAAGGCCGGCCTTTCTCAGTTCGTTAATATTCTCCCAGGGGAAACTACGTTTTTGATCGATCTCTGAAGCGCGTGGCGCCAGTGTATCAATCGCGATCCTTCGGGCCAGGTCTCTGATTTCTTCAGCGGATAACTTTCCCATGTTAACCCTCCTCTGTTCTGATGTGATGTTAGGCAAAGGGGGCAGAAACCTTTTTTCCCTTGCTCCTGCCCCCTCGGCCCGGTCCTACTTGGATTTTTCAGCCTTCTTCTCTTCTTTCTTGACTTTGGCGCTATCACAGCCGCAGCCACATTTTTTCTTTCCAGCCATTTTTATCACCTCCTTTCTATGGATTTATATGGTTCTTGAAACCCTTCCTTGCCGAAAGAAATAAAAATGGTTAAGCATGTAAGCAATTACTTAACTTTTAACGCAAAAAAATTTACCCGCCTCTTTTGGCCTTTATTTCTCTGATCCTTTCCTGGACAGTTCTGAGCTCGTTCAGTAATTCCTTTTCATAATTTTGCAATAAATCCGCGCTTGAACTCCTCAATTCCTTCTCTTTGAAATCTCCGGTTCCTCCGCAACCGCATGTGCAGACTTCGTTCAATACCTGCCGGCAATTTTCCAAGGCTTCTTCATCGATTGAATAAGGTATCCAGTACCCTTTTCTTTCATTCCTTACCAAACCCGCTTGCTTTAATATTTTAAGATGCTGTGATACTGCAGAGGGGGTTATACCAACCAACTCTGCGATATTTTTTACGCCAAGCGGGCCTTTGGATTTTAAGAGTTCAATGATTCTTACCCGTGTTTCAACAGCGAACACTTTAAATATTTCAGAGGGATCTAACTTCATATCAAAGCCCCATTGCGATTAAGTATTTAAGTTGCGGCTTAATAATAATAAGCTGAAATGAATTTGTCAAGTATTTTTTTAAAAGATATTTTAAAAATTTCATATTCAGCAAGGAGAAACTGGAATTGACCGCTTGATTTAAAGAGCAGGGACTGTTAGAGTTTTTTAAAGGAATGGATTGATGATTTCCGATCATATTTATCTTGATTTCAATGCCAGCACGCCGCTTGCTCCTGAAGTTGCAGACGCAATGCAGCCTTTTCTCACGCAACACTTCGGCAACCCCTCAAGTCTTCATTGGGCGGGAACGCCTGCCAAGGAAGCGGTGGAAAATGCCCGGCGGCAGGTGGCTGATCTTTTCTCTTGTCATCCGCATGAGATTGTTTTTACCAGCGGCGGGAGCGAGTCCAACAACCAGGCAATCAAAGGCGTCTTCTTTGCTTTAAAGGAGAAAGGCAATCACATCGTCACGACGCAGATAGAACATCCGGCCGTCCTCAATCCCTGCCGCTTTTTGGAAAAACTTGGGGCGGCGGTGACGTGTGTCGGCGTGGATCAGTATGGAAGGGTTGATCCTGACGAAGTTGAAAAGGCCATAACTCCCAAGACCATTCTTATTACCGTCATGCATGCCAACAATGAAGTGGGAACCATCCAGCCGATCGAAGAGATCGCAAAGATCGCGAAGAAATATGGGGTCCTCTTCCATACGGATGCCGCCCAATCGGTGGGGAAGATTACTGCAAAAGTCAATGACCTGGGAGTAGACCTGTTGTCCCTGGCCGGTCATAAGGTATACGCCCCCAAAGGCGTGGGCGTGCTGTATATCCGGGAAGGAACGCCCATTGAACCGCTCATCCATGGGGCAGGCCATGAGTCCGGCAGGAGGGCCGGAACGGAGAATGTACTGCTCGACGTGGGGCTGGGGAAAGCCTGTGAGCTTGCCGGGAAATATGTATATGACGACAGTATTTTCAAGCTCAGGGAGCGCTTCTGGGTTCTCCTGCAGGATGCGTTCGGGGACGGCGTTGCCCTCAATGGTCATCCCGTCCACCGCCTTCCCAATACCCTGAACGTCAGCTTCGTGGGAAAAGCAGGCGGGGCAATATTATCCCGTTTGGACGGAGTAGCCGCCTCCACAGGGTCCGCCTGCCACGCCGGATCGGTGGAATTGTCTCCCGTTCTGAAGGCCATGGGAACGACTGACGAGGTGGGAATGGGGGCAATCCGTTTCAGTCTGGGCCGCACGACTACGTTCCAAGAACTGGAGACGGTCGTTCACCTTCTCAAGAAAGTCGTTCTTTGAGTAGAAGGCCCGCGGCCTTGATGAAGGAGAAGATTTGAAAGACCGGGGTGAGGACCGTGAATGATCCTTTGAAGATTTCGACGCCCCCCGACCCGGGCGGGGATGCAACCTGTCCTGGGCAGGGACCCGGGGAAGAGACAACGGATTTCGGCTTTCGCAGGGTTCCCGCCCGGGAAAAGGTCGGATACGTTCTGAAGCATTTCAATTCCATCGCCGGCAAGTACGATTTCATGAACACCCTCCTGAGCCTCGGCCTTCACTATCGCTGGAAGCGCCTCTCCGTAGATGCGCTGAGGCTGAAGGCCGGGGAGCTGGTCATCGATGTCTGCGGAGGAACGGCCGACCTCTCGCTTCTCGCCGCAAGGGCCGTGGGCCCGGAAGGGCGCGTCATCCTCTGCGACATCAACCGGGCGATGATCGAAAAGGGAAGGACCAAGGTCGAGAGGGCCTCCCTGGGCGGGAGAATCCTCTCCGTTCAGGGGGATGCGGAATCACTCTCATTTCCGATGGGCATATTCGATGCCGCCATGGTGGGCTTCGGGATCAGGAACTTGACCCATATGGAGAGGGGTTTTGCAGAGATGCAACGGATCCTCAGGCCGGGGGGAAGGCTGGTGTGCCTGGAGTTTTCCCTTCCCGTCTCCGCCTGGTTCCGCCTCCTCTACGATTTCTATTCCTTCCGGCTCATGCCCCTGGCCGGGAAGGTGCTGGCCGGCAACCGCGAAGCTTATCTGCATCTCCCCGAATCGATCCGGAAGTTTCCCCCGCCCGAACGGGTGGCCGCTCTGCTGAAGGAGATCGGGTTTTCCGCGGTGTCGTACCGGATGCTCACGAACGGTATCGCGGTCATCTATACGGGGGTGAAACCGTGAAACTCAACCGGGCGGAACGGTGGGCGGTCAACAATCCTCTCCGCCCCCTGCAGCAGCGGCTGGAGATTCACTGGTTCAAAAGGAAAGTCCGGCTCATGCCAGGCGCCCGGGTTCTGGAGGTGGGATGCGGCCGGGGGGCGGGCGCCCGTCTGATCAAGACGACCTTCAGGCCCGCCCTGCTCCACGCCATGGATCTGGATATCGGGATGATCCGCAGGGCGCATAAATATCTTTCTCCGGAAATGAGGGAGGGGATCTCCTTTTACGTGGGCGACGTGTCCCGGCTCCCCTACCGCGACGGGACGATGGATGCCGTCTTCGGGTTTGGGCTCCTCCACCATATCCCGGACTGGCAGGGGGCCCTGGCCGAGATCGTCCGGGTGTTGAAGGTCGGCGGGATCTACTGCTTCGAGGAGATTTACCCCTCCCTATACCAGAATGTTCTCACCCGGCGGATTCTCCTTCATCCCGCCGATAACCGCTTCCACAGCGAGGATCTCAGGCAGGCCTTGGAGAACTCCGGGCTTGAGCCGGGGGATTCCCTGGAAAACAAAAAGCTGGAAATCATCGGGTTTGCCACAAAGCGATAGGAATCCCCTCCCCGTCCCTCCGCCCCCGGCCGGAACCTATTTTCTCTCCAGGGGAAAGGTCAGGCTCGCCCCGTACCAGCCGATGACGGTCACGATGGGGATGAGGGCCGAAAGCAGCAGGATATAGAGTATTCCCGCCCCGGCAAAGGAGGCGACCGCGGCGGGGAAGAGGAGCCGCAGGAGAAAAGCGGCCAATAGGACCGCCACGAGCAGGGTCGAAAAGAGGATCTTGATCCGGACCGGCAGCAGGGGTCTGGCCTGATAGTTGAGCCACCAGGTAAAGTAACCGGTCAGTATGGCCGGCACGGAAAAGAGGATGCCGGCCCCCAGGCAGTGGAAAGCGCTGGTCTCGAAAGCATTCACAGCGGTGATCCGGAAGAGGAGATAGAAGAGCGCCGGCGAGATCGCAAAAACGATCGGGAAGTGGACCATCATGGGATGGGGATGACGGCGCAGAACGGGAAACCGCTCCAGCAGTGTTTCCAGGGGCTTGGGCAAAGACCTGTCCGCCCTTTCCTTCTTCAGGGTCCCCACCTGGGGATATCCATCCAGGACCTCCGGGCCGTGGGGTGCGGCTGAAATATCGGCGGTGAGGTCGCGCCCGGCCGCGTGGAGCTTCATATGCAGTCCGGTTTTCCACAGCTTGCTCGCGCTGACATCGATGATCCTTCCCTTATGGGAGATGTAAGCGGGTTGCCCATCCTTTCCGCTGAATCGGGACAGAGATTCCGGGTCGAATTCTTTCATGACGTCCTTTCCCGACAGGGCATGGAATGTACTCTGTCTGCGAGTTTCCGATGATGCATCCCATTCATGCCGCCCAGCTCAGGATCGTGACCAGAAGCATGGACAGAGGATAGTAGCTGGCCCGGTTAAACAGGTGACATGCCTCGTCTGCAGCCCCGGTCCGGCAGAGACGATAACACGGGAGGAGGAGAAAATAAAATCCCGAAAACAGCGCCCCCGCGGCAAACAGCCAACCCGGGCGGCCGGGCGAAACGAAGAAGAGTGCCAGGCTCATCGCCACGGCGATCGAAAGCGAACCGAATATGATCAAAACGGCTCCCCGGGCGCCGAACCGGACCGGGAGGGTACGGGCCTCCATCTTCCGATCGGTCTCCAGATCAGACAAATCGTTGGGGACATTCTGCCCCCCGATCTCCCAGAAAAAAAGCCAGAGGAAGAGGATCGCCAGGAAGGGGAGGGGGGGATCGGGGTTTACCGCAAAAACGGCCGCGATGGGTCCCGATGTCTTAACGAATCCGCTGATGACGCTCCGCAGCCAGGTGATTTTCAGAAGACCGCAGTAGATGACCTCCATGAGTGAGGCCAGCAGAAAAATGACGGAACAGGCGGGGTTGAGGAGAAAGGCGCCGGCCAGAGCCGTGCTCGCCCAGGTCGCTGTCCAGAAGATGGCCTCCCGGTAGCTTAGCAACCCCTGGGCCAGGGGATGGCGCACAAAAACGCTGTCTAAGTCCGGCTTTGCTTCGGGCAGGGTGTTCGGCTGAATGGTTTCTTGATCGGCCCGGTAATCGATGATGTCGTTGAGGGCATAGACCGCGGCATAGCCCGCGAAGGCGGTTGTCAGGCCCAGGGCCAGCACACCGGCAGGGGGAAAGGCGCCCAGACACAGAAGGGCGGCTAGACCCGGGGTTGCCAGATCCAGAAGAAGATGAGGGGTTCGGGAAAGGGCCAGGAAAAGGTTCAGCCGGGGGATGCCCGCCTGTTTCGAGAGCAACGCGGTCTTCAAGGGATTCTCGCTCCAAGCGAGGGAAGTCCTCAGACTGACGCCTTCCCACCGACATGCCCTGTTCTCGTCAGGGTCTCGAATGTTCCGAGACCCTTGAAATTTTTAATAAGAATTCGCTTTTACAGGCTGGAAGCGTACTATGGACGGCCTTGCGTGTCAATGAGATAATGACCGCCGCATGATGCAGTAAATTGCCTCCAAGAGGCAGCGCCTAAGAAAGATAACCGCTTGTGAATTTCACTTTCTTCGGTAGTTTTTACCTGCCATTTGCCGATTATTAATCCTCATTGATTCGCGTCAATGTGTGCGGTAAACAAAATATTGGGTTCATCCGGTTGACGTGTACTTCTTCCTTGTTTTCTTGAATCTGTTCATTTATGCTACATTTAACGCGTAATCATTGATTTTATTTCCTCGAAAATTATGATATGCACGGCCGACCATGTGAGGTGTTGGAGCCAACGGATATATGGTTGAGATTATGTGGCACCGCTGGGAAACCAGGCGGTAAACGGAGAAAACAAACATCAACCTGACGTATGGGGAGAAACCGGTCTACTCGACTTAATGACAACAAGAGAATACTCATTAAATGGAGCCATATATATGGAACAATCCTTTTTTCCTGACCAGAAAGACCTATATTGTCCGGATCTTCCCACCAGGCCGCTGTCGGGAGATGTAAAAATTCTGGTAACCGGCGCCTCCGGATACATAGGGGGGAGGCTCGTCCATGAACTGTGTGCACGGGGCTATCATGTGCGGGTGATGGTGCGAGATAATGCCCTTCATTACCAGAACCTATGGCCGGACGCTGAGGTGGTCATTGCCGATGCGCTTAAATATGAAACTCTGGGAAATGCCCTCAATGACATACACGCGGCGTTTTATCTGATACATTCTCTACGCCTTGGAGCGCAGATTTTTCATGATGCTGACAACCATGCCGCACATAATTTCATGCGTGCTGCCGAGGAAAGCAACATAAAACGAATCATCTATCTCGGAGGGTTGGGAGACGTTACGACCAAACTGTCCGAACACCTGTACAGCAGGATCCAGGTGGCGGAGGAGCTCAAAAAAGGGACTGTCCCGGTCACTGTCCTCAGGGCTGCAATCATCATTGGCTCGGGAAGTGCCTCCTATGAAATTATCAAAAACCTCGTAAAAAAGATTCCTGTCATTAATGTGCCCAAGTGGGCCAACACCCGTTGCCAGCCGATTGCCATCCGCGATGTTATCAAGTACCTGGTCGGATGTCTGGAGACGCCGACAACATCGGGTAAATCATTCGACATCGGTGGGAAAAATATTTTAACCTACCGGCAGATGATGGAAATGTTTGCTGTAGTAATGAGCAAAAACCGAATATTTGTCAGTCTTCCATTTTCCAACCTGCGTTTCTACTCATATATTGCAAGCCTGATTACTCCTGTTCCTGCACCGATTATCCATTCGCTTATGGAAGGATTAAAAAATGAAGTAATCTGTCAAAATGATTCGATCAGGGAAATTATTCCCTTTGAAACTTTAACCTACAGGGAGGCGGTAGAACGGGCTCTGCTGTGGGAAGAACGGGACAAAGTATACACAAGATGGTCAGATGCATATCCAAAGAACCACAGCCTTGCCCTGAAACACCATGAACTTGGGAAACTTCCCTATTACACTGCATCGTATTCGATCATCACAGAGAAAAGCGCATCAGCACTGTTTGCATCTTTTTGCAGGGTTGGCGGTAAGGAAGGCTGGTTCCAAGGCAACTGGATGTGGTGGCTCAGAGGGATGGTCGACAGGTTGCTCCTGGGAGTCGGTTCACAGAGGGGACGACGCAGCGACGCAAGTCTGGTAATAAACGATGTCATTGACTTCTGGCGCGTTGAAGACATCAGGAAAAACCAGAGACTTTTACTCCGGGCGGAAATGAAACTGCCTGGAAGGGGATGGCTTGAATTCATGATAATGCCGCAGGATGACGGTAAAAACAAGCTGTCGATCACGGCATATTATGATACGAATACGTTAGCAGGAATGTTATACTGGTATATTTTCCTTCCGCTTCATAATATAATTTTTAACGGCCTCATAAAGCAGATTGAACAAAGAAGTCTTTACAGCGACAGATCGGAAAGGCAAGAAGATCTTTGATGCAATCGAATGGCTGGCCACCACGCAGAGCCTGATATTTTTCCCCCTCGTCGGCAAAAGGACATCAAGGGATTTTATCTCCTTCATTTCCTCCAAAAGTTTTCTCGGTGCAGTGCCAAGACCCGAGGCTTTCATCCATTGTTGCAGCGTTCTCCACATGGCCAACGCCAGAAAGCAAACCAGTATATGCGCCTGAGTCCTATCCTTGTAATGCTTCCACTCCCCTGAGGACATCCTCAAATCGGCGGGCGTGGTAGTCGGGGGTCGCGTTTTCATGGGATTTGTCTCCCTGGTTGGAGTCGATGAAGATGGTTTTAATGCCGAGCCGACTCGCTCCGTAAATATCCCGGTACATGTCGTTTCCCGCGCAGATCACCTCGACCGGTTTAAGTTTCATGATTTCGAGCGCTATCTCGGTGAGTCTCTTATCGGGCTTCCTGAATCCGTAATGCGCGGAGATGATGATGGGGTCGAAGTAGCCGTCCAGTCCCACCTCCTTTATCTCCGGCAGCGCGTAACAGGGCTGGGCGTCGGAAACGAGGGCCAGCCGGTAGGCGGGGCGCAGTTCGTCCAGGACTCGCTTCACGTCGGGGTAAAGTTGGAGGCGTTTCCGGGAGATGCCCCGGTAGAGCTGGGCAAGGATCAGGGCAAGGTTCCGACATTCAGGGGTTGATTTTACGCCTTCCTGCTCAAGGAAAGTGTTCCAGATGAGCTCCACGTCTATTTCCGGGCATTCCTCACCGCACGTTTCTTTTCGTTGTTTCATGATCTGGTAGTAGCGATCCCGCACCTCCCACCGGTGCAGATATACCCCATGGTAGGTCAGATAATGGGCGATGCCGCGGTATATCTCTTCCATGGACTCGTCGGTCTCGATATCGATTAGTGTTCCGTAAAGATCAAACAGGATTCCTTTTATTGCCATAGAATATCTACCTCAATATTGTCCGTGCTTCATCCAGTAACTGCCGGCGGTAATTACTGGTAATCCACGAGTTACGCGCGATGCGCAGCAGGGTCATCCCCATGTGAAACGGAACGCGGCGGGTGATGGACCGAAAGGCGCTGTCCCGGTCGGGGAAGTGGCAGGCATACTCCCAGAGGAAGTGCCCGATAAAGGGTTCTGCCAGCCATTTATCGCCGGTGTATTGCATGAAGAAATGCTTGATCTCGGCGGCCACCCGCCCCACGTCGAAGACCCGGTCAGCCCACTTCATACGCTCCAGGTCGATGGCGATCACCCAGGGGCCGTCGCCGAAGAGGATATTGGTGGGAGTCACGTCGCCGTGGACGAGAACCTCGTTGTCCTCCCACATGAATCCCTTTTCCCGCCACTGTTCCTTCAGCCGGTGGAAATCCTCAGCCTCATCCCATCCTATGTGTCCCCAGCTTTTCAACTGATCCATAACCCGGTCGAAGTAGGAGCAGTCCCGGTTAACGTCCACCCGGTTCCCGGTAGCAGCCCTGTTATGCAGGGTGGCGAGAAAATAGGCGAGGGCGGTGAGTTTCTGAAAGAGGGCTTCCCTCGCACCTTCTCTGATCGCCTTAACGATAAAGGTGTCGAGTGGCGTACCGAAACAGAACTCCTCAACCAGGACACAGTTGAGATCGGCATTACGGCCGAGAGGACGGGCGATATAATGGGGATAGCCGGTAAAGCCGATACTGCGCAGATAATGGAGATTGTTGAATTCCCGCTCCAGATGACGGAAGGCAGTCTCCGGCGAGCGGTCCGTGATGCCATAAAAAAACTTCCCGACAATGCGCGTCTGGCTGCTCAGGTCTTCATAGAGGTAAACGTGGTTGGATGCCTGGATCCCATACACCCGGAAGTCGGGGGAGATGCCTTTGACACCGAGCTGCGGGAGGATGTCGTAGAGCAGATACCCATAGAGGGGATCTTTGGGAGAAAGATGTCCAAGATATTTCATGAAAGCTCTATTCGTTTATTGAACGCTGTATTTGATAAAGAGTCCATTCCACCCCTGACACTCACTGATGATGAATTTGGTCATATGTACCACATTTCAGGTTTATGTTCCGCCTATTATTATGCTTCAGAGGAATACCATGAGAATCGGTGACATTGCCGTTTTCATCTGACCTATTGCACGAAAATCCATCGGGCCAATGGCTGGCGTGAGTTATTTGAAGCGATCAAGTCGTATCTGCCGGCCCTAAAAAGTCATTTGTCCCCGGATCAACCGTTCGGCATCGGCATCGGGAAAATGAAACCTACACCTGGGAGCAGCTGCCCGTGGATCTCAAAACCCCCTTGCACAATTCACTATTACAGGAATATCGCTTTGTCCTCTCGGTATTGGAGGAGAAGATGCAAGGGACAAAATGATAGAACATGATAGAACATTAATGTAAATTGTGGTAAGAATTTAGAGGCAGGTCCTGGTGGTTCGTTTAGCCGCAGTAGCTTCAGGCTCGCCCCGCTCGCGAAGGAGGAGTCTCTGTAACAGCCGGGGAAACCGGCCTATCAGACATTTCTGATTTTCTAAGAGGAAGACTATGCCGGAATCGATATCAACCTTCTGGACACCCCTGTTGCTCTCCCGTATGCAGTTTGCCTTTACGGCCATGTTCCATATTTTATGGCCCGTACTCACCATCGGGTTAAGTCTCTTTTTGCTGATCATGGAAGTTTTGTGGCTGAAAACCAAAGATGAAGGGTATTACTACCATGCTCGCTTCTGGAGCAAACTCTTTGCGCTCAATTTCGCCATCGGTGTGGCCACAGGCATTCCCATGGAGTTCCAGTTCGGTACGAACTGGAGCGCCTTTTCTATAGCCGGGGGTGACGTATTCGGCCATTTGCTGGGATTCGAAGCGGCTATAGCATTCATGCTGGAGGCAGCCTTTCTCGGAATCATGCTCTTCGGATGGAAACGCGTGTCTCCCCGCATGCACCTGCTCGCCACCGTCATGGTCTGTCTGGGTTCTTTCCTGTCGGGATACTGGATCATGGTAGCCAATTCGTGGATGCAGACCCCTACGGGGGGTTACATGGCCGAAGGACGGTTCGTGCTGGTGAATCAATGGGCTTCCATC
>MICJ01000096.1:23230-33321 GCA_001830835.1 Syntrophobacterales bacterium GWC2_56_13
TGCCGCCGTGGAGATCTCATTATTCGTGGTGGGAGGAATCAGCAGTTGGTACCTTCTGAAAAGGCGTCATGTTGATTTTTTTCTGAAGTCATTCAAAATGGCCGTCATGATGTCCATCCTCGTTACACCTCTTCAGATATTCCTGGGCGACGGCGCCGGGCGGGCCTCATATGCGCATCAGCCGGCCAAACTCGCCGCTATGGAATCGCACTGGGAAACCAATCCCGAGGGAGAGGGCGCACCCTGGCATATTATGGCCTGGCCCCAGCAGGACAAGCAACGGAACCGGTGGGAAATCAATATCCCCTATGTGCTCAGTCTGCTCATCACCCATTCACCGACGGGGACGGTTACCGGCATGAAGGAATTTTCCCCGGAAGATCAGCCGCCTGTCTGGCCGACGTTTATTGCCTTTCGCATTATGCTTCTTTTGGGATTCGGGTTCTTCTTCCTCATGCTCCGGACGGTATGGGTCTGGTATCGGGGAGGACTTGCCGTTGCGAGTATCTCTAATCGGAAGTGGCTTCTGTATTCATGGATCATTTCCCTGCCGGCAAGTTACGTAGCCATGGAAGCAGGTTGGATAGTGCGGGAAGTAGGGCGTCAGCCCTGGACCATCTACGGTCTGGTGCGCACTGATCATTCCGCCAGTCAGTTGCCCCTGCCTGCGGTGGCGACTTCCCTGCTGTTTTTCGTGGCAATGTATTCGGTGTTATTTATTCTCTTTCTGGTTTTTGCGCGCTCCCTCATTGCCAAGGGACCGGATTTTCGGAAGCCGAACGAGAACCCGCAGCGCCTGTAGCGTGACAGGCGGGCTGAGTAAGTGAAGCTCCCCGCCCACAGGGCGGAGCTTCCCGGTAAGGAATTGCTATTTTCATCGCGCCCCTTAACCCCGCCCACAAGGCGGGGCTTGCAGGGTGCGCCTTCGGTCATATTTTTTGGAAGGAACGGATCATGGCTGCACTCGAACCCTATCTCGCCATTCTGTGGATTGGCATCATCGCTTTTTTTCTCCTGTACTATGCAGCAGTGGATGGTGCCGGCCTGGGGGTAGGCATGCTTACCTTGCTCAATCCTGACGGAGACGAGCGCGACATCATGATCGGCGCTCTGTTGAGTACCTGGCACAGCAACCAGACCTGGCTGGTCATCGTCGGGGGAATGATGTTCGGCGCTTTTCCGCTCTTCTATGGTTTGGTGCTGTCCGCATTGTACATTCCCGTTTTCGGCATGCTTTTCGGCTTTATGATCCGTGGCGTGGCACTGGACTATTGGGCAGAGGCTTCCCGCAAGCGCCCCTGGGAACTGGCCTTCGGCCTGGGGAGCCTTTTCACATCCATAGCGCAGGGATTTACCCTGGGCGGGCTTCTCGGCGGCATCTATGTGGAACAGGGTCATTTTGCCGGCAGCATCATGGACTGGGCCACTCCCTTCGGCGTTTTCGTTACGGTGGGCGTGATCCTCGGCTACCTGATGCTGGGTGCCAATTTCATGGTATTAAAGATGGAAGGAGGTCTCCAGCAGCGGGGATACCGTTATGCTTTGATCAGTTCCCTCCTGACCCTGATTGCCTCTGTCGGCACTTATGCCTGGCTGCTCGCCAGGTACCCCCATATGTATGAAAGATGGACCACCATACCGACTGCCTATTACGCCCTACCGTTTCCGGCTCTTGCCCTGCTGGGTTTTCTGGCGCTCGTGTACAGTTTATGGAAACGCTATGAGAGAGCCCCTCTCCTCCTGAACGTCGCCATCATCATTTTTTCCTTCACGGGGATTTCACTCGGCTTGTATCCGCACATGATTCCGAACATTATCAGTGGAGCAGTCACCGTCGAGAAAGCGGCCGCGGCGCCGCAGACCCTGATTTTCATGCTTATCGTCCTCGGGGTCATGATCCCGATCATCCTGATTTACACGTCTTATGAATTCTGGGTGTTTCGCGGAAAGGTGAGGAATTACTATAAAAAAGACGAGGAATGATAATTAGTTAACATTATAGACCGCGGGAAAGTTATTTTTCCGAGCATGGAGGGCCCGCTGTACTTCGCCATTTTTCTATCGAAGAAATTTCTTCAGATCCTCTTCATCTAAATGGAACTCCCGTGCAAGATGTTCAGGTGTCGCCCCGGTATGTTCAATTACTTCCAGAAGATACCCTTTCAGGCAAGGCGAAGGACATTGTCCGAAGTCTTGCCGCTTTTCAAAGCCACCGACAAGGTCGGTGGTAGTTTACATTTGTCTTGACAACCGGCTCCACCTTATGTAGAAGAGATCCATGGACGTCACGAAAGCGATTCAGGAAAGAAAAAGCATCAGAGGCTACAAACAGGACCCGATTCCCAAACAAGTGCTCACGGAGATCCTGGACCTGTCCCGCTTTTCTCCATCGGCCTTGAACGCACAGCCATGGGAATTCTTGGTGCTAACCGGGGATTCTTTGGAGAGAGCGAAAAAGGAAAACCTGGAGTGCTATGCGGCGGGAATGGAGATCGCATCTTACGTGGCGGAGTACACCCTTACGGGTGTCTATCGTGGCCGTCAGGTTCAACTCGCAAAAGACCTCTTTCAACTCATGGGCATTGCCCGTGAGGATAAACAGAAGCGGCAGGATTTGATGAGAAGAGGATTGCGCTTCTTCGATGCCCCTGCCGTCATCCTGGTTTGCATGGACAGAAGCATCTACGACGGCACCTCGAACCAGATGTCCCTCGCCGATATCGGCGTCGTGACCCAGACGATCGCCCTTTTGGCCGTTGAGCGTGGACTGGGGACGTGCATTCAGTTCCAGGCCGCTTGGTACCCCGACGCCTTGAGAAAGGCCGTCGGCCTCCCCTACGGGAAGGAGGTTATCCTGGGGCTGGCCATCGGATACCCTGACTGGGAGTTCCCCGCGAACAGGATCCAGGCCCAGCGGGAGCCTCTGGACAGCCTGGTGACATGGAGAGACTGAGTCTGCCGCAGCCCTCGGGCCAGTTCCTCCCCTCCTCGTGGCGGGGGATCCCGAAAGCCTTGGGTGATTGGGGAGTGTGCTCGGGTTGCCGGACGTGTCAGGATGCCGGCCTTTGGATCGACGCATGGAGACAACGCGATGCCATTTCAAGACCTTTCGCTTATTGACTGCGAAGCCCTGCAGAAGGATGCGCTCGAATCCTGGAAGAGATCGGGCAGCAAGATTCTTGGCTATGTCTGCTCCGCGGTACCGGTTGAGCTCATTTACGGCGCCGGAATCGCCCCGGTGAGGATGATAGGGAGAGAGATACCCATAGCTGCGGCAAACTCCAAGTATACGAACTACAGCTGCTATTTCGCGAGAAGTATATACGAGTTGGCTGACCGGGGAGAATACGGGCTCCTCGATGGAACAGTATTCACCTATAGCTGTGACTGCCTTCGCGGGCTGGTTGACAAATGGCAGTACGACTTTGATCAGCTCTACTTTTACTTCCTCGTGAGGCCGCAGAACAGCGATGTTCCGGGCGCACTCGATTTTTTCGTGAAGGAACTGCACGACTTCCAGAGAAGCCTCGAGGATTTCGTGGGGAAGAAGATGACCCAGGAAGCGCTGCAGGAAAGCATACGCCTCTATAACTCCAACAGGGAATTGCTCTCCAAGATCAACGGGGCTCGGGGAGAGAGGATCACAGGCTCCGCGGCACTCGAACTGACGTTCGCCGCAATGCTCCTCCCGCCGCACGAGGGAAACCGGCTGCTCCAGAAAGCCTGGTCCGACTTGCCGTCCGCTTCGCTCACCTTCAGGGGGCCGCGCCTCGCGCTCGTGGGCACAGCCCTTTCGAACGCCCGGCTTCCCGCGCTCATCGAGAACTGCGGTGGCATGGTGGTCGCCGACGACCTATGCACCGGCTACCGCGCGTGGTCCGGCTCTGTGCAGCCTGAAGGCGACCTTCTCCGCAACCTCGCAGCCCATTACCTGCACGGCGCAGATGCGGGCTCCCAGTGCCCGGTGATGTCCACGAAAGGCCGCCTCCCGGCGCGGCTGAATTCCCTCCTTTCGTTCAAAGAGCAAGGGCGGATTGACGGCGTCGTTTTCGCGACGCAGCGGTACTGCGACCCGCAACAACTCGACAACCAGTACCTCTTCAGTGCGTTGGGAGACCGAAACATCCCCGCTTTGAAGCTCGAAGTGGAGGAGAGCGTGGATGCCAGCCAAACCCAGACGAGGATCGAGGCCTTTCTTGAGCTGGCTGAGCAAAGGAGAAATAATTGATGACTGCAGGAGCGAAGGCGACAGGACGGGGAAGAAAAGGACTGGAGACTTCTCGCCAGGTGTATCCAGCGTTGAAGGCATACAAGATAGAGATGGAACAGGCGAAAGAGGAAGGAAAGCTGATCGCCTGGTGCGGCGGGGGGACTACCAGCATCGAAATCCTCCACGCCATGGACATCCTCCCCCAACACATTGACAACATGGCGGCCGTCTTCGCGGCCAAGCAGCTGAGCAAGGAGTACTGCGAGGCTGCCGAAGAAGACGGGCTCCCCCACGACTTCTGCTCGTACTACCGCACGATGTGGGGCTACGTGAAAGTAGGAGACAAAGCAGACCCGAGGGTGGCGAGCATAGCGTGGCCCGATCCCGATCTCATTGTCGGCTCCAACTCTGTCTGCACCACACACGCTAACGGCGCCAAGATGCTCGCCAGGCACTTCGGGGTTCCTGTCTTCAACTTTGACATACCAACGATTCACCCAAGAATGGACGTCCACAGGGACCCGGACCATCGTTACAAGGAGCACTCCCATATCGGGACCACCTATCCACACGAATTAGAAGAGCACTATGTAAACTACGTCCTGGAACAAAACAAACGCTTTATTGAATTCCTGGAAACGGTCACAAAACGTAAACTCGACGTGGACAGATTGAAGGAAGTAGTTTCGCTGTCAAGTCGGGCCAGCCAGTTCTTCTTCGAACTGCAGGACCTCAGAAGAGCGGTTCCATGCCCGGTCGGGGGAGCGGACATCATGTCGCTCGTGACCCCAAGCTTTATCTGGGCCGGAACGGAAAGGGCCCTTCGGATCTATCAGGAGGCCGCAGCAGAAGCGAGAGGCAGGGTCGAGCGAGGAGAGGGAGCGATCAAACCCGAGAAGTTCCGGCTTTTCTTCGAATCGATTCCTCCTTGGTACAACCTCGGCCTCTTCGGCTATTTGGAAGACCGAGGCGCTATCAGCGTTATCGAGGCGTATCCTTTGATGTTTTGCTGCCTCATGGATTTTGAAAAGCCTCTGGAAAGCCTGGCCCGCAAACAGCTAAGTTGGATGTACAATTATTCAATGATCGAGAGACATGACTTCTGCCTTCGAGCGGCGGAGACATACCACCTGGATGGGGCCATCAATTGGAATGTCATTTGCTGCAAGATATTCGCCGGATTCGCTCCTTTGTTCCGGGATCGCTTCAATGACGTCCTGAATCTGCCTGTTCTCACGCTGGATGCGGACCAGGCGGACCCGAGGGACTACGCCCAAGGGCAGGTCGAAGGCAGGATCGATGCGTTCCTGGAACTCCTGGAGCAGCGAAAAGACGCGACAGTAAATGTTGGGCTAGTCGCTTGATCCCACAGCTGCAAATAAAGATTGCACTTTTTCGACGCCTTACGCCCGGTGGTCCGGAGAAAGTGAGTCTCCTGCGACGCTTGGGTCACCTCCTGCACCTCTCTTGAGACCTTTGAATTTTGCAAAATTTGATTAAGGTTCTTTTTCATACCCGAATTTTCTAAAAATTCGGGACTTGCATGAGGATATTACCAACGGATGTTGATCAACCGACTATTTTGTCCTCTCTTCCTGAAGATACATCCCCTGGGGATCTACTTCGGACCGTAACACCCTCAACTCTTCCTCCGTAGGGGGGGGAGTTTGTTTGACGCCCTCTGCCAGCTTCAATTCCCAGCCCACATGCTTTTTCACCGTATCCACATCCAGACCTTGATAGTGCTCCGCAAGGATCATCTCCTTGGAATATTCCTCAAAACGAAACACGCCCATTGTCGTTACAACAGCAGAAGGTCCTGTATCCTTTGGCAGACCGGCCTCCTGTCTGCTCTCATAACCATCCAGATATCCTGGAGTCGTAATATAGTCCACACGTTCGGGAAAACGATTGATGTCATGCTCCAGCATGATGACAAACCTTTTAGAAAGGCATGCCAGATCAGAGGCCCCTCCGCTTCCTGCCATCCTTACCCTGGGACTCGCATAGTTGCCCACACTGGTTGTATTGACATTTCCATACTTGTCCACCATGGCAGCACTCAGGAAGGTGACGTCGACATGTCCGCCATGGAGAAACATGCCCATGGTATCGAGGGTCTCTCCACAGAACACGGCATTCATACTGAGCGTGACATCGGCAGCAATCAGAGGAATACGGGGAGGCGCCGCATCCGTGACCAGCCCACCCTCGACCATGATGGTAATGTGAGGCGCATGGGTTTTCTTTGCCAGCATGACAGAGGGAATGGGCCAGTAGGTTCCCATAAAAACGGTTTCTCCATCTCTGATCTCTCTCGCCGCCGCAATAATCATCATCTCTATTGGTGTGTAGGGCATTACACTCATCATTACTGCCCTCCGCTTCTTAAGCCGTTTATGCCCTCTTCATACCGTTACGTTTAGCCACTGAAATATTCGAGTTCCGGGAAAGCCGTAAAATCACCATAATTCACGGGAGTGCTTGCTCTTTCACCGGCCTTTAGCTTCTCCATTCTGTTCCGGCCAATTTTTTCCATGTATTCCTGACGGTTCCCCACACCGTAGACCCACTTTTCAAGATATCGCTGGAAGCTGTCCACATTCCTGGTTTGACGTTCATAGTCCGGGAAAAACCTGAAATCCCTGTCATAATAACCCTGCATATAGGAGGGATAGCACCCCCAGGGTTCCTCGACGACCGCATTCACCCGGAAACCGGGAATAATGGTCCGATTGGGATCTTTCCTGATCGTATCGGAAGGAACGATTTCCTCCGCACAAACGATAATCTTTTTACAGGAGTTGATCCCATGTTTGGTCGATCCTAAAATACCCCAAGCCTGGGTATTCCCCCATTCATCCGCCCGCTGAGCCTGAACGATGCCTACATCATGATGCAGTCCGGGGATGAGACAAACCTTCTCGCCATCAAACGGTGATTCGATGACCTTGAATTTTTTCTCTCCCAAAAATGAGTAATGGCGGACAAAGCCGGTCCCCAGCATCGTCTTGGTCGCCACAAAGGGAAGGCCCATGGACCCGGCAAGATAGGCCAGGCTCATCACCAGAAGGGGATACTCCTCCAGTTCCAGGGATTGGGGGATGCCTTTCTCCATGGCCCGGCGGAAGGCATGGGCTGATTTCGGGACGGGATTCCAGAGATATGAGGTAATCAGACGTTTTATGCAACCGGCGCCGATCATCAGATCGATATGGTCCGTCCCGGCAACTTTGCTTATCGTCAAGTTTTTCTTCCGCTGCCGGATGATCTCGTGCACCGCGGCGTATGGCTCACCTTGGATGAACCCGCCCAGATAGACCGTATCCCCGTCATGCACAAACCGGCGAATGGCCTCCGTCGTGGTCGTTAGTTTGCTTTGTGGGCTCATGTCGCCCCTCTCCGTCATCTCCCCCCGCGGCCTATGGCTCACAAATGGAGCTATAGGCCGCGGGCCCTCAGGAGATTAAGAGAAGTTCACGCGAAACGAACAGAAACTAATCCTCCGGTATTCCGAGTTCAAAGTCTTCGTCCGTAATCATCCAGCGATCATACTTGATGTCCTCGGGCTTGATGCCGTATTTTCCGAGGGCGGGGAACATGCCCGGTATGAACTTGGCCCGCATCTTTCTCATGTAGCGGGTGGTCTCATTCCAGGGAAGATGTTTCCACATGAGGGCGCAGATGGGGCTGTCGAGGATCGCCTGGATCGGAACCTTGTTCACCTTGGCATTGATCACAGCCGTTTTCCCCTGTTCCGCCGCCTTGAAGGATCTCTCGAGGGCGGCGCGCATCTGCGTCGGCTCCGTGACAAATTCCGCATGACAGCCGATCGCGCCAAACATTAGATCATACCGCTGATCGGGTATGAAGTAGTGGGGGAGCACCTCATCCTTGGGGAGTCCATACCACCCCAAGTTCGGGCCGTACTGGGCATCCGAACCGCCGATCCAGCCGTCGTTGTTGTTCACGAAGTAGACAATGGGGAGTTTGTGACGAATGGCCGTCTCAATATCCATGCCGGAAAGACCCATGCCGGCATCACCCATCATGGCGAAAACCATCTTCTTCTTGTTGCAACCGATGGAGGCCCCGATGGCCTGACCGATGCCGTGGCCAACCCCTGCGTGGGGACCGGAGTCTAAGACCTGCCCCGTGAATTTCGCATTGATGAAGGGGGAGAGGATATTGCTACCCGTGAAGGCGTCCGCGATGTAGTAGCACCCATCCTTGTACAGGTCTGCCACCGTATCAACGATGACCTTGCTCAGGTAGGCGGGATGCGTGGGGCTTACATCCTTGAACTGCAGGGCCCGTTTCTCATGATAGGCCACCCTGGCCTTTTCCGTTTCCTTCACCTTTTCCAGCCAGGCCGCACGACCGGCAGGCGGCGTAAGGTTGTTCTTCTTGATGTAATCGATCATGAGCTTTAAGGTCGGTTTCATATCCGCCTTTACGGCCACCGCCGTGGGAATCCAGGGATGGAGGTACTGATCGCAATCGGCTATCTGGATGGCTTTCTTGATTGCGAAACGATTCCCGAAGAAGTCGAAGAAATCCATTCTGGCGCCCAGGATGATGAAGAGATCCGCACCCTGACCGATATCGGCCGACTTCCAGATCAGGGGATCGTCCTCCGGGAAGGCACCTCTCCCACCCCTGCGGCCCATGGTCGGAATCTGAGCCAGCCGCGCAAACTCCCGGAGTTCCGCCTCCGCACCCTCCCACATCACGCAGTCGCCCACGTACAGGACAGGTTTATCACAGGCATAGATCACCTGCAGCGCTCGTTCCACGGCCTTGGGATCCGGATAGGAGGGCCGCATCGGTTCGTCAAGCCAATTATCACGATAGAAACTAATTTCTGCCGGGTGGGGACCGACAAGAGCATTCAGTTCAAACTCCAGGACCGCGGGGCCCCGGGGGGGGTTCATGGCCGTCCGAACGGCTTTCCGGAACCAGTATTTGTAAGTCCGGGCGTCAAGGACCCGCTTGGAGAGCTTCACAAAACTTTCATATATTTTTTCGGCGTAGCACTCCTGCAGGGTGGTCACCCCATCGTCGTTCGCCTCATGGCCCGCCAACAATACCAGGATGGGCGTGTCACTCAGGTGGGCCTCATGAACGGCGCCGACAAGATTGGTCGATCCGGGGCCGACGGTCCCGGCGCAGACACCGATCTTCCCCGATACCCGCGCATAGGCCTCAGCGGCATATCCACCCGACTGCTCATGCCGCATGGTCACGTGTTTGATCCCGGCCTTGATCATGGGGTCGACAAAGGGCCACATATGCCCGCCCCAGATACCGAAGAACGTCTCGACACCTTCCGCCTTCAAGGCTTCAGGGAAAAGCATCCCTGGATGGGGAGAGGATTCCAATTCTCCCGGTTGGGCCTTTACATCGACTACACTCTTTTTTGCCATATCTAATCTCCCTTCAAAGTAGGTTAAAAGATTTTCCTCCATTGAGGATTCTGCCACATCTAGACATCCCATCAACACTCAAAAAGACTTCTACTCTGTTCTTCTCGATACATTACCCTCCTTTCTTTAAATCATTGACCAATCCCCTGACGCAGTCAGGGGTGGGGCGTGGGGGCGAAGGCCCCACACCTTCAGTGAACCAACATTGTTGGTGAGCAATAATGGACCAGCCCGTTCTGCTCCAACCGTTGAAGGGCTTCCCTGATGGGGGATTTGCTCACCCCCAGCCCGTCCGCTAAACGCTGTTCTGTCAGATGTTCACCCGGATAGAGGTGCAGTTCTATAATGCTGCTCTTAATGTTCTGGTAAATCCTGTCTTTCAATAATTGAATGTCATTGATTTTGTTCAATTTACATGAATTATCCATTGTCCCTCCCAAGGCATGATATATGAT
>MICJ01000096.1:33409-33707 GCA_001830835.1 Syntrophobacterales bacterium GWC2_56_13
GCCCCACACCTTTAGTGAACCAACATTGTTGGTGAGCAATAATGGACCAGCCCGTTCTGCTCCAACCTGGGAATGCAAGTATCGTGTGGTGTGGATACCGAAGTGCCGGAAGAAGACGTTGTATGGGGAATTGCGGAAGTATTTGGGAGAAACATTTCGTGATCTCGCCGTGCAGAAGGAGTGCAACGTTATAGAGGGGCACCTTTTGCCCGATCATGTACACATGTTGATCTCGATACCACCCAAGTATGCGGTTTCGCAGGTCGTAGGTTACATGAAAGGCAAAAGTGCCATTCAT
>MICJ01000097.1 GCA_001830835.1 Syntrophobacterales bacterium GWC2_56_13
TGATTCCCATGGTGAGCGCAAAATCGGTCGGTCTGCGCGAAGTCATCATGGAAACCGAGATTCCCAAGGTCTATGCGATCCTGAGGATGAAGGATGTCACGATCGACAAACAGACCTGGAACAAGAGATACCGGGAATACCTGGAGAAGATCAAGACGGGATCGGTATTCGAAATTGCCCGGGTTCTTCGCGATCTTTCCATCCTGAAAGGCGACAAGAGCCTTTCCTTCGGGGAGAGAAAGATGATGGACACGGCAAAGAACCTGCTCATCAAGGAGATCTCTGTGGCGAGCAATTCTGCAGAGACCAAGGTTGAAGAGGATCTGAAAATGATCTTTACCGTGCAATGATTCCTGCGCACGCCGCCCGATTTTCCAGCTCTGTTCTTTGAAAACGGATTGGATCGGACAACCCAAGCGATTACAGATTCACGTAGAAAAATAAAAAAGGGCCATTTCCGCGAACCCCAGGCAGCGCGGAAATGGGCCGAATTCATATAGCGACAAGAAAGGAGGTGGGTGGATTTGATTGTAAGAGTTCTTTTGATTCTGGCATGTTCCGCAAGCGGTTATTCGATTGCTTATCACACTTATGACCAATGGTGGGCACGGGTTGTCGGATTATTATTAGGTTTGTTGATTGCACTATATGTCATAAAGATCGAAAAGACTATCCGAAAGGTATCCCTGCGGGTCATCCTGGGTGGCGTGGTGGGGATGATCATTGGTCTGTTAATTGCTTTCTTACTTGCCTATGGTTTGCGTTTTGTCAGCGATATTGTGGAAAAAAGTCAGATTGTGCCCTGGCTCTACGCGCTGCTAACCGGAATCATGGGTTACCTGGGGCTTGTCCTCGGTTCGAAGAAAGTCGAGGATGTTAATCTGTTCGGCTGGGGACCGGCCAAGGAGATCAGTGATGTCCGAATCCTCGATACCAGCGTCGTCATCGACGGCCGGATCGCGGATATATGTGACACCGGTTTCCTGGAGGGAAACCTGATGGTCCCGCGCTTTGTCCTGGACGAGTTGCAGTACATCGCCGATTCCCCTGATTCCCTGAAGCGGGCCCGGGGCCGGAGGGGGCTGGACATCCTCAACCGAATGCAGCGCAGCAGCGGAATCAACATTGATGTGGTCGATCACGATTTTCCCAAGATAAAGGGGGTGGATGCCAAACTCGTGGCCCTGGCCAAGAAGACAAACGGCAAGATCATTACGAATGATTTCAACCTCAACAAGGTGGCCGAGCTGCAGGGGATCAAGATCCTCAATGTAAACGAACTGGCCAATGCCATGAAGCCGGTGGTCCTGCCGGGTGAATTGATGACGGTCAAGATCATCAAGGAAGGCAAGGAACCGGGGCAGGGGGTGGCCTATCTGGACGACGGCACGATGATCATCGTGGACAACGCCCAGAAGCACCAGGGGATGAATGTGGAGGCGCTGGTGACGAGCATTCTGCAGACGGCCGCCGGCAGAATGATCTTTTCAGAATTGAGGGCGGTCGTGGCGGACAGAAAATCCAACGGGATGAATGCAAAATAGAAACGCTTTCCAGGCCCGGCGACCCTTTGTAACCGGGCTTTTTTTATTTCCGGGACGCATCGATGAAGACTGTGGCAATCATCCCCGCCGGGGGATCGGGAAGGCGTATGGGAAGCGGGATCCCGAAACAGTACCTGCTGCTGGGAGGCATTCCCGTTCTCGTCCATACACTGCAGGTTTTTCAGTCCTCACCGGTCGTCGATGAGATCTTCCTCGTTGTTCCCGAGGGGGATATTCCCGAAGTCCGAAACGCGATCGTAGGGAGATACAACCTTTTCAAAGTCAGTCTGATTGTTGCCGGCGGGGCGGAGAGACAAGATTCGGTCAGAAACGCCCTGGCGCATCTGCGCGAGGAACACGGGATCGTTCTGGTCCATGATGGTGTGAGGTCATTTGTCTCCGGGGAGCTGATCCGGCGCGTCGTCGCTGCGGCTGAGGCGGACGGCGCCGTGGCCGTTGGCGTTCAGGTAAAGGACAGTGTGAAAGAGGTAAACTCTGCGGGATGGGTGATCAAAACGGTGACAAGGGAGGGGTTGTGGTTGACGCAGACCCCGCAGGCCTTTCGCAAGCCGCTCATCCTCGCCGCTTACGAGCGGGCTGCGGCAGATGGCTTCTGCGGCACAGACGACGCCTCACTGGTGGAGAGAATGAGGGTCCCCGTACGGATGATCCCCGGCGACTATGATAATATCAAGGTGACGACGCCGGAGGACCTGACGCTGGGGGAGGCCATCATCCGCCGTTTTTTGCCTGAAAAGGTCCATTGAGGTTTTCAGTTCTTATCGAGAACCGGATGTGAAATGGACTTTGCGACAGGCCGGGTTCCCTTTTATGGATTTGCAGGAGTGAATGATGCGGATCGGTTTCGGTTATGACAGCCACCGCCTCGTGGCGGGGAGAAAGCTTGTCCTCGGTGGGAAGACGATTCCGCACGAACGGGGGCTTCTGGGCCATTCGGACGCCGATGTCCTGATCCACGCCGTTTGCGACGCGATTTTGGGGGCCGCCGGCGAGGGAGACATCGGCCGGCAGTTCCCCGATACGGATCCCGCCTATCAGAACATCTCCAGCCTGACGCTTCTGGAGAGCGTAGGGGCGCTCGTCGCCGCGAAGGGTTATAGGGTCTTCAACGTGGATTCGACGATCATTTTGGAGAGACCGAAACTCGCCGCCTATCTCGGGGAGATGGCGGAAAACATCGCCGGGATTCTTCGGATTCCCGCGGCGCTGGTGAGCGTGAAGGCGAAGACGAACGAGGGGATGGGGCTCGTGGGCGCGGGGGACGGCGCCGCGGCCTTTGCCGTCGTTGCGGTTGGAAGGAGAACCGATTCATGACGCCGCCGCGGATCCGGGTGCGCTTTGCCCCCTCGCCGACGGGGGAGCTCCATATCGGCAATGCGCGGACGGCCCTTCTCAACTGGTTTTTCGCCCGCCGTTGCGGGGGAGAGCTTGTCCTCCGCATCGAGGATACGGACCGGATCAGGACGACGGATGCCTTTGAGGAAACTCTCCTTGACGATCTGAAGTGGCTGGGTATCGACTGGGACGAGGGGCCGGGGGCAGGCGGCGCGTACGGCCCCTATCACCAGACCGGGCGCCTCGAAATCTACGGGGATTGCCTCCGGCGCCTGATTGCGGAAGAGAGGGTCTATCCCTGTTACTGTACCGAAGAGGAACTGAAAGCCGAGCGGGCGGATCTCTTCTCCCGCCGGACGGCGCCGCGCTACTTGGGGAAATGCCGGCGTCTGACGGATGGCGACCGTAGAAGGCTCGAGAATGAGGGACGGTTGCCTGCCTGGCGCTTCCGCGTCGCTGAGGGACCGATCGTCTTTAACGACCTCATCCGCGGCGCGATGACGTTTCAGGGCGAGGCCATCGGCGATTTCATCATCGTCCGTTCGAACGGCATCCCCGCCTATAATTTCGCCGTCGTTGCCGATGATCACTTCATGGAGATCAGCCACGTCATCCGCGGGGAAGACCATCTCTCCAACACTGCGATACAGGTTCTCCTTTACAGGGCGCTTGGTTTCGCGCCGCCCGTCTTCGCCCACCACGCCCTGATCCTGGGGAAGGACCACACCAAGCTGAGCAAACGACACGGCGCCGTTTCCGTCCGGGAGTTCCGGCGCCGGGGGATCATGCCGGAGGCCCTCCTCAACTATCTCGCCATTCTGGGAAGCTCTTTCGACGATGGCCGCGAGATCCGCACCGCCTGGGAGCTTATCGAGGCTTTCTCGCTGGACAGGACCGGGAAAGGCGGCGCCGTCTTCGACGAGGAGAAGCTCCTGTGGCTTAACGGGAACTATATCAGGCGGTATGATCCGCAAGCGCTCACCGATATTCTCATCCCTTTCATCCGGGCGGCAGGGTACGACGAGCGCTCCTTTCGGCGGGAGCAGCTCGAGGGGATTGTCGCCGCTGTTCGGGACAACCTATCGACCCTAACTGACATTGGGGACTTTCTAGAGATGTTTGACGACGACCGTTACCGTATGAGCGAGGAGGCCGCAGCGCTGCTTCGGGGGGAAGAGGCGAAAACAGTCCTCCTCGCACTTCGCAAGGCACTCATCCCGCTGGCCGCAGGCGGTGAAGGCGGCATAGTACTGGAGCCGGCTCCGCAATACCGTGGTATTATCGGTATTGTACGGTCGATACAAGACAACAAGACCGGACTTAAGGGAAAGAAGCTCTACCTGCCTATCCGGGCGGCCGTGACGGGCCGTCTCCACGGGCCCGAACTCGATAGGATCTTTACCCTGCTCGGCCCGGTTTCCCTCCTCCGGCGGGTCGAAGAGGCCCTCGCCCTGTCATGAAATAAGGAGGGAGTATGAACGGGAGGGATTTTCCTCCGGTGCATCCCGGAGAGATTTTACTGGAAGAGTTCTTGAAGCCGATGGGCATCAATCAGTACCGCCTGGCCGAAAGCATTCACGTGCCGGCGAGACGGATCAACGAGATCGTGCTTGAAAAGCGCGGCATAACCGCGGATACCGCCCTGCGGCTGTCTCGTTTTTTCGGGAATTCTGCTCAATTTTGGATGAATCTTCAAACACGCTACGAGCTTGAATCGGCGCGCAATTTATCGGCGTCCAGCATTGACCGGGAAGTCAAGCCACACGCAACAGCGTAAGATGCGAGGGAAGGTGGACCCGCATTATTTCTCCCCGGCGTCGCAGCTAGATAAATAAACTCAAAGTGTTTGGTTTTACACGGGCATTCCTCAGTGCTCTCTGTGGTTTCATGCTTTGCCTTTCTTTTGTCATGCATTTTGACAGTACCCACGCGTTTTCGATTTTCCGGCCCTTGGCCGCTGTGTGTGAAGAATGAACGGAGGGCACATGCCGATTTCCTGCCGTGCCCTCCCTTTCACGACAATTACAGCCTGATCTCTCCGTTGCTGCAGATCTTCGCGTCTTTGCTTTCCGACGATGCGTCGCCTGAGGGCTTCGCTTTCTCCGCCCCCCCGCAGCTCGACTCTTTGGTGAACCAGCACTTGATCCGGTGCAATAAGGATCTCTTCTCGCCTTTGGGGTCTGTTGTGGCGATCTTTTTTTCCATGACGTCCTCCTTTAAGCAACTGCTTAACCACAGAGTACACAGAGAACTTCTTGAATCAAGGGATAAATGCATCCATGGCCTTCCTCCCTCTCTGTGACCTCACTCTTTAGCCCCTTTGGTTCTTCTTTCGTCTTTTTTAACCACGCGTGCACAGGGAATCTATTCCTCTGTGCCCTCTGCCTGCGCCCAGCGTTTACGAGTGGAACCGCGAGTGCAGGGTGTGATTTCATGCTTGCTTCTTCGGGTTTCATAATAATTTTGATACTACCGCTGCCACTCCTATTCTTCTACAACCTCGAGAACAAGCTCACCATACCGGTCCTTGACCTGCTTCCGGATCTGAAGCAGCTCGTACCACCGTCTGAATGCCGAAACCAGCACGATCGTGATCAGGACCATGATGATGACCGAGAGCACGCCCAGGAGATACTTTCCCGCCGGCAGATAGTTCGTCGTGACGTTCAGGTATCCGGCGTACATCGTCGTAAAGGCCATGAAGACGCCGGGCACGGCGGTGATCCACACATATTTTGCCTTTCCCATCCGGAGCAGCATGGTCGTGCCGATGATCAACGCGCTGGCCGCGAGGAGCTGGTTGCTCATGCCGAACAGGGGCCAGATGTCCCTGATGTTTCCCGTATACACGAGGTATCCCCAGGAAGCCGTGAAGATGAAGCTGGTGATGATGATCCCCGGCATCCAGCGTTTTTCGAGGAACTTCGGAAAGAGCTTGCCGACCATTTCCTGGAGGAAGAACCTGCCGACTCGGGTGCCTGTATCAACGGCGGTCAGGATAAACACTGCCTCGAACATGATGGCAAAGTGGTACCAGTACGCCATCAATCCCTTCATAAAGGGAACTGATGAGAAGATATACGCCATACCCACGGCAAGAGAAACAGCACCGCCTGGCCTGCCCTGAATTTTTTCTCCAACCTGCTGTGCGAGATCGGGAAGATTGACCACGGCCATGCCGAGTTTTTCGAATGCTGCCGGGGCCGCGTTGATGGCAAAGTAGTCTGCCGGCACCAGGACGCATGCCGCGATCAGTGCCATGATGGCCACAAAGCCTTCGACCAGCATCGCTCCGTAACCGATGAACAGAATATCCCGCTCGTTCCCGATCATCTTCGGCGTGGTCCCCGTGCCGATGATCGCGTGGAACCCGGACAAGGCGCCGCAGGCGATGGTGATCAGCACAAAGGGGTACACGGGGCCGGGGATGATCGGTCCGCCGCCGTGGATATACGGCGTGACGGCCGCCATCTGGAAATCGGGCCGGACGATCAAGATCCCGGCCGCGAGCATCACGATGGTCCCGATCTTCAAATAGGTGGAGAGATAGTCACGCGGACAGAGGAGCATCCAGACCGGAAGGACCGACGCCGCGAACCCGTAGGCCGGGATGAGGAGAGAGAGCGTTTCCTTCTTGAGCGTGAATATCCAGGACAACGTCGGGTTCGCCGCAACGTAGGGACCGACCAGGATCGCCGCCGCGAGCATGACCACGCCCATGATGCTCGCGCCCTTCACGTCGCCGGGCCGCAGCTTGTACATATAGATGCCCATCAGGATGGCGATAGGCATGGTGGCAAAGACCGTGAAGGTCCCCCAGGCGCTATCGAACATCGCGTTCACGACCGCAATGGAGAGGCCCGCGAGGGCCAGGATGAGAATGGAAAGGAACGCGAAGGAAGCGACCATGCCGGCGGTTTTGCCCACCTCGCTTTCCGCGATCTTTGCGAGGCTCTGCCCCTTGTGGCGCACCGAGGCGAAGAGCGCCACCATGTCGTGGACCGCGCCGGCAAGGACCGCGCCGATGATGATCCAGAGAGCGCCGGGCAGATACCCGAACTGGGCCGCCAGTACCGGCCCCAGGAGCGGGCCCGCCGCCGCGATCGCGGCGAAGTGGTGGCCGAATAGGACGTATTTGTTGGTTTTGACGTAGTCGTGGCCGTCGGCCAGGGCAATGGCAGGCGTCGGCCTCTCGGACTTGAGGCCCAGCACCTTGTTGGCGATGAACAACCCGTAATACCGGTAGGCAAGTGCAAACACGCAGAGCGAAACGAACACCAGAGTCAATGCATTCATGATTTTCCCCCTTCCCCATTTACGATTTGGCACTTGCCAATAAACAACCAAGGTGAGATCACGCACTGAGGAAGACAAGAACCATGGGGTAATTGTACACCCAATCGCGGAAGAGATAAAGCTATTTTGATAAGGTATTGCTTTCGATGGATGGAAGTATGGGGGGGCTGTTTTTGCTTGTCAATGGATATTTGGCTCGAAAAGCAGGGGCTGGCGATGCGATTGGGAAAGGGAAAAAAGGACGCGGCCTTATGACCGCGTCCTCCATCTTTCCGATATTTTCTTTTAAAGCGGGATATTGTTGTGCTTCTTGAGAAGCCGGACTTCAGTTTTGTCCTGGAGGGTCTCGAGTAGGGTCGCGACCCGTTTTCTCGTGTCCCGCGGCCGGATGATCTCCTCGATGACCCCGAGGCTGGCGGCGAAGTAGGGGTTGTTGAATTGTCCCTCGTAGGCGCAAGCCAGCTCCGCCCGTCTGGCGGCCGGATCGTCTGCCGAGGAGATCTCGCGGCGGTAGACGATGTTGCAGGCCCCTTCCGCCCCCATAACGGCGATCTCCGCCGTCGGCCAGGCCATGACGTAATCGGCGCCCAACTGTTTACTGCACATGCCGAGGTAGGCTCCGCCGTAGGCCTTCCTCGTCACGACCGTGAGCTTTGGGACCGTCGCCTCGGAATAGGCGTGGAGCAGCTTGGCCCCGTGGCTGATGATTCCGGACCACTCCTGCCGGGTGCCGGGCATATATCCGGGGACATCCGAGAAGGTGAGCAGGGGAATATTGAAGGCGTCGCAGAATCGGATAAAGCGGGAGGCCTTGTCGGAGGCGTTAACGTCCAGGATGCCCGCGTTGAACTTGGGGTTGTTGGCGATCACGCCGACCGGCCGGCCCATGATCCGGATGAAGGCGACGATGATGTTTTTTGCCCAGAGTTCATGGGGTTCGAAGATTTCTCCCTTATCTGCGACGGCCGCGATCACCTTTTTCATGTCGTACACCCGGTTGGTCTTGTCGGGGATGATCGTGTCCAGTTCGGGACATTCCCTGCCGGGACTGTCCGTGCAGGCGGCGACGGGCAGGGGGCTGTGGCAGCTGTCCGGCAGGAAGGAGAGGAAGGTCCTTATCCTGGCGAGGCAGTCCTGGTCGCTTTCCGTGACAAAATGGCAGACCCCGCTCTTGGTTGCGTGGGCGACGGCTCCTCCCAGATCCTCATGGCTCACCTCCTCGCCGATGACGGCCTTGATCACCTCCGGGCCGGTAATGTACATGTAGCTGTTCTTCTTGACCATGAAGACCCAGTCCGCCAGGGCGGGCGAATAGACCGCCCCTCCTGCCGTGGGGCCCATGATCGCTGTGATCTGGGGGATGTAGCCCGAAGCGATCGTGTTGCGGTAGAAGATGCCGCCATACCCCTCCAGGGAGGGCACCCCTTCCTGAATCCGGGCGCCGCCGGAGTCGTTCATGGCAACGAAGGGTTTCCGGGCGCTGAGTGCCATGTCCATGACCTTCCAGATCTTTTTTGCATGCATCTCTCCGAGACTTCCACCGGCGCTGGTGAAATCCTGAGCGGCGGCGAAAACGGTCCGGCCGTTGATCAGGCCGAAGCCGGTGATCACGCCGTCGGCAGGGATCTCCTTCTCCCCCAATCCGAAAAGGGTGGACCGGTGTTTCACGAAAAGCTGAATCTCCTGAAAAGTGTCCGCGTCGAAAAGAAGGTCAACCCTTTCCCGGGCGGTAAGCTTGGTGAGTTCGTGCTGCTTCAGGACCATCTTCTCGCCGCCCATCGTCAACAAATCCGCTTTTCGTACTTCAAACAACCTGAGTTTTTCTTCCGTCGATCCTTTCTGCTCGTTTTCCATCGTTATTCCCCCGCAAAGACTTATTTTAATATCTTTAAGACTCTCTTTATATTTGACCGGAACCTACCGATTATGGTATGGGCCCTATAGCATTCTTGTCCGGATTATTTCAACATAATTCGACACTGTCTGTCCAAAAAATAAAGCGATAGGAGGCGCCATGAAATTCATCGACGAGATAGACATCAAAAGTAAGAAAGTGTTGTTTAGGTTCGATTTCAATGTCCCCCTCGACAGTTCTCAGAACATTACGGACGATACCCGGATCCGGGCTGTTCTTCCTTCCATCAATTACGCCCTCGACGAACGGGCCCGAGTGATCATCATGTCGCATCTGGGGCGGCCGAAAGGCAAGGTGGTCCCTGAGATGAGTCTTGCCCCGGTGGCCAAGCGGCTCTCCCGTCTGCTGGGGAAAGAGGTCCAGATGGCCCCGGACTGCATCGGCGAGGGGGTGCGCCGGATGGTCGATGCCCTGAAACCGGGCTGCATCCTCCTTTTGGAGAACCTCCGCTTCCACATTGAAGAGGAGAAGAACGACGCCGGCTTTGCCGCCGCGCTGGGCGGCTTTGCGGATGTCTATATCGATGACGCCTTCGGCAACGCCCATCGGGTTCATGCATCGAACGTGGGGATCACCAAATTTGTCCCGGTGTGCGCCGCCGGCTTCCTCATCAAACGGGAGCTGAATTACTTCAAGAAGGCCCTGAACAAACCGGCGCGGCCGTTCGTGGCGATCGTCGGCGGCTCGAAGGTTTCGGGAAAGCTGGAGGCCGTGGGGCATCTGATCCGGAAGGTCGACAAGATGATCATCGGCGGCGGAATGGCCTTTACCTTCCTCAAGGCGCTGGGGCACGAAGTCGGAAAATCCCTGGTAGAGGACAACCTGATGGACAAGGCGACCGAGGTCATCAATACGGCCAGGGAACTGGGCGTCAAGTTCTATCTTCCCATAGATTGCGTGATTGCCGAGAACATGAGCGCCGAAGCAGAGACCAAGATAGTTCCCGTTCAGGAAATGAATCCCCATTGGATGGGCCTCGACATCGGTCCGGCCACGATTACGCTCTTCACGGAGGCGCTGGGGAATGCCAAGACCATCGTCTGGAACGGCCCCATGGGGGTTTACGAGATCGACGCCTTCGGCCGGGGGACCGCGGCGCTGGCCCACAGCGTGGCCAACTCCTATGCCCTGACCATCGTCGGCGGCGGGGATACGGATGTGGCGATCCACGAGGCGGGGGAGAGCGACAAGATTACCTATATTTCCACCGGCGGCGGCGCCTCGCTGGAACTTCTGGAAGGGAAGGTCCTGCCGGCGGTAGCCGCCCTCGATCACCGCTGCGAAAGCGCTTCGTGAGAGACGGACAGGCGCTGTAAAAAGGAGAAAGATTTCTTATCTTTTTTCGTTGCGTCTGGTCGGAAGCGAGTCGATGATGCGGAATATCAGACTGATCGTCGAGTATGACGGCGGCGCCTATTGCGGCTGGCAGCGCCAGATCAACGGCCTCTCCATCCAGCAGATTATCGAGGAGTGCATCGGCCGGATGACCGGCGAGGAGGTCCGGGTCATAGGCTCCGGCCGGACGGATGCCGGGGTGCATGCCCTCCGTCAGGTTGCCCATTTCCGGACCGCTTCCCGCCTCGGCGAGAGAAATCTCCTCATGGGGATAAATAGTCTCCTGCCGGCGGATATCGCCATCCGCGAGATCTGCGAAGTCGATCCCTCCTTTCACGCCCGCTTCGATGCGGTGAGCAAAGTCTATCTCTACCGGATCTGCAACCGGCCGATCCGCTCGGCCCTGGAGCGAAACTACGCCTGGTTCGTCTGGAAGCCCCTCGATCTGGCAAGAATAGGCGGGGCTCTCCCCGTATTTAAGGGGACGCACGATTTTTCATCCTTCTGCTCGACCCACTCGGAAAGCCCTGACCGCATTCGGACCATCTTGAACATAGCCGCAGAAAGGGACGCCTCCGGCATGATTTACATTTCTGTGGAAGCCGACGGCTTCTTGAGGTATATGGTCAGAACGATCGTCGGCACGCTGGTCGATGTAGGCCGGGGGAAGCGCTCAGCGGAGGAGGTGGCCGCGATCCTGGCGGCAAAGGATCGCCGGCGGGCGGGCCTCACGGCGCCTCCCCAGGGGCTTTATCTCAAGGATGTCAAATACCAATGAAGATTCTTATCTTAGGACACAAGGGCATGCTGGGGAGCGATCTGATGCTTAGGCTGATCGCCTCTCACGAGGTGACCGGAAAAGATGTGGACGAGATCGACATCGTCTCAGAGGACGAATGCAGACGCGTCATCGCGGAATGTTCGCCGGAGATCGTCATCAATGCGGCTGCCTATACGAACGTGGACGGCTGCGAGACAGACCGGGAGAGATGTTTTGCCGTCAATGCCGTCGGCGTGAAGAACATCGCCCTTGCGTGCCGGAAGCGGGCGATCACGATCGTCCACTTCAGCACCGATTACGTTTTCGACGGCCGGAAGGACTTACCCTACGACGAGGAGGACCAGCCGGCGCCGCTCAACGTCTACGGGGCCTCCAAGCTGGAGGGCGAACACTTTCTCCATGCCTTCTCGGATCGCTACCTCCTGATCCGGACGGCCTGGCTTTACGGCAGGCAAGGCAATAATTTCGTGAAGACCATCCTGGAAAAGGCCGCCACGGTCAAGACCCTTGCCGTGGTGGATGATCAGATCGGATCTCCGACCTATTCCCGGGATCTGGCCGCCGCCGTCCAGCTCCTGATCGAGGGCGGCAATAGCGGCATCTTTCACGTGACCAACCGCGGCCGGTGCAGCTGGTATGAATTTACCTGCAAGATATTGCAATACGCGGGCAACAACGATGTAACCGTGAAGCCGATCCGGTCGGACAGCCTGCCTCGGCCGGCTGTCCGCCCCGCCTGGAGCGTCCTCAGCTCCCGGAAGTTCTTCTCCGTCACCGGAAAGACCATGAGATTCTGGCAGATCGCGCTTCAGGAT
>MICJ01000098.1 GCA_001830835.1 Syntrophobacterales bacterium GWC2_56_13
GATGATGAGAAAAAGCGAGATGAAACAGGCCGCGATAAACAGCAGGTTCCTGGCAAATTCTTCGGAAAGATAACGATCCAGGATACTCATGACGGCCTCTGCGCTTCGGATCCGCTTCCCTCGGGGTTCCCTCCCGCCGCAGACGGGCGACGGCGATGCAATGACAGGGGTTTTTCGCTTGCCGCCATATAAAAGGAAATGATTCCCGCGACGGCAAAAACGGCGTTGGGCGTCCAGGTGCCGATGACCGGGGAGAGTCTTCCCGTTTCGACGAGCGCCTCGCCTCCCAGGCGCAGAAGGTAATAGGCAAGTACGAGGGCAAGGCCGATTGCGAACCCGCGCGACCGGGCCGAACGATGGGCCCGGATGCCGACAGGCACTCCGATAAGGGCAAAGACAAGGCAGGAAAGGGGGATCGTCAGCTTCTTGTTCAGTTCGATTGCCATCTCGCGCAGCGCTTCATCCTTGATCCCCAGGCTTCTCAGTTTGGAAATAAGCTCCGCTATAGTCATTTCCGCGCCGGACTTGGCGTCGGCCTCCTTTTTCTCGGAAAGCGATGCGGCGAGATCCAGGCGGACGTCATAGAAACGGAAATCCATCTTCCGGTAATTCTTCAGGCCGGCATCGACGGTGTGCATGCTGCCGTCCTCGAGTCTCAGCGTGACGACCATCGTATCGGGATTCGAAATGAGATAAGCCCTCCGGGCGATGATGGTGCTCGGTTCACGGGTGATCCGGTTATCGGAGATGAGTACCCCTTCCAGAAAATCTCCCTGGACTGATATCTTTTCCGCATACAGAAGGATTCCCTGGAAATCGTCGATGAAGACCTTTTCCCGGATGCCGATGCTGGCCTTCTGCTTTGCCATATCGTACAGGAGGTTCCTGGAGGCGAGGTTGCCGAAGGGAACGAGAAACAGGCTCGTGGTCGCGGTCATGACAAAGGCGGCCAGGGCGGCGCAGGCAACCGGAAGCGACAGCTGATAGAGACTGACGCCGGACATTTTCAGGACGGTGATCTCGTTGTCGCCCGACAGCCTGCCCAGACCGATCAGGATCGCCATCAGGAGGGAGATGGGGATAGTGAACACGAGAAAGGAGGGCATCAGAAGAATCATCAGCCGGGCAATGTCCGCAAAAGCGATCCCCTTGTTGATCATCAGATCCATCAACTGCAGGATCTTGCCCATCAGGAGGACAAAGGTGAGCACAAGGAGGATCGTGCAGAAAGGGACTGCTATTTCCTTCAGGATATAACGGTTGATCAGACGCCGCATACAGAATTCCCGATCTCGTCACCTACTCACATCATCAGACGAAGAGGTTCGATAAAGACGGGATCTTCCTTTTCCATGACCTCGACGATTTTCCCGTGCAATCTCTTTTTCATTTCCCCGAAGACGGCCCTTTTCTTGTTGAAGGTTTTGGCAAAAGCCATCACCTCATCCATCAGCGCCGCTTCATTTTCGCAGGCCCTGAAAATGACATGGTGGGCGGCAAGCTCTAAGGCCCCTGTTTTTTTCCCTGTGAAGACAAGCTCGTCCAGCTTGTGTCGGGGAACCGCCTTGCGGATGATGGCCAGCATTCCCGGGAGAAATGGGATGCTGATATCGATTTCCGGGAAGCAGAAGAACCCGCGGTCGGATTTCATCAAACGGAAATCGCAGGCGCAGGCCAAGACGGTTCCGCTCCCGAAGACATGACCGTTGATCGCGGCAATAACCGGCATGGGATAGAGAAGTATCCTCGTAAAAATCCGGTTCAGGCCGTACATGAAAGCCCTGATCGCCTCAAAATTCTTTTTCTCCATGGTCCCGGTCAACCACTGCAGATCGATCCCCAGGGACCAGTGTTTCGAATCGCCGGAAGCGATGATCACGGATGAGATCTCCTGATCCGCTTCGATTTCGTCAAACGCCGTAAGGATGGCCCGAACATAGTCCGGGTTGTGTCTGTTCTCACCATCATTCATCGTGATCACTCCAACCGTTTCAATCTTTTTCCATTCGATTCTGAACATCCTGAAGACCTCCTTAGGTAAGTGATGGCTTGAGATGGATGTGATCTCAATGTCCAAAAAATCGCACATCTTGGGAGGGATGTCAAGGAAGATGCTTTCGAAAAGGTTGCCGCTTTGTCCGAAGGAATGGGAGATTAAACGTTTGACAAGCCTGGAAGATCTGTGGAATAAGATCTCCCCGAACACAACGATTTCGACTGTTTCGAGGCTGAAGATATGCAGGGCAGGGCAATAAAAACACTCGTTCTTTTTCTGATCCCCTTCCTGGTCTATGTGGTTCCTCTTCCTTTTGCCCCCCTGATGGAGCCGGATGAGGCAAGATACAGCGCAATCCCCAGCGCCATGAACGCCACCGGCGACTATATCACGCCGAGACTCAAAGGGGTCGTCTATTTCGAGAAACCGCCGTTGTCATACTGGGCGACCGCTGTCTTTTACCGTATTTTCGGAGAGAATGAATTTTCTTCCCGCCTGTTTGCGGCCCTCTGCGCCTGGGGCTGCATCCTGCTGGTCTATCGCATGGGGCTCTTTTTCCATGATGCGCGGACGGGGCTCTATGCGGCGGCTGTTCTTTCGACCTTTCTTTATCACGCCGTCATCGGCCGGATCAACATCCTCGACATGCCGCTCGCCTTTCTCGTCTGCCTGGCGATCTGGTCAGGATTCCGGTACTTTTCATCTGTGGAAAGGAGGAAGGCCCGGCTTTATCTTCTTTATCTTTTCAGCGCCCTGGCTTTTCTGGCTAAGGGTCTGATCGGGATCGTCTTCCCCTTCGGCGTCCTCGTGATCTGGCTCGCCGTCTCCCGCCGCTGGCGGGAAATTACCGGTCTCTTCTCACCGATCGGCATTATGGTTTTTTCGGCTGTTTCACTTCCCTGGGCGATCCTCATCCAGCGGGAGAATGCCGATTTCTTCCGTTTCTTCTTCATCCAGGAGCATGTGCTTCGCTATGCGACCCGGATCCACCACCACTTTGAGCCGTTTTACTACTATCTTCCCATTGTTCTCCTGGGAACGCTCCCCTGGTGCGCCTTTCTGCCTGAGGCGCTCAGGGGGGTCCGGAGGAAGACGGATGTCTTATTCGGAAGCGTGGAAAAGAGGTTCCTCCTGACCTGGTTGGGTCTGATTCTCCTGTTCTTTTCCCTCTCGTCGTCGAAACTGGCGTCCTATATCGCGCCGCTCTTCCCGCCGCTTGCGTTGTTCCTCGGACATCTTTTCCGCCGATATGAGGAGGAGAGCGAAGGGGACGAAAATAGGAAGGCCGTTCCCCTCCTCTCGAGAATGGCCGTCATGGTCCCGGCCCTCCTGTGTACGGCCCTTTTGCTTGCGCCCCTTTTCCCCCACAAATACACGCTGGCTTGGAATGACTGGTGGCCGTGGATCGCCTTTCCTCTGCTCTCGCTTCTACTAACCCTCTTTCTGCCCGATCTCATCCGGAAGAGAACCGGTCAAGGCCGGCTTCCGACCTTCTATCTCCTTTTCGCCCTCTTCCTTGCCTCGGTCGCCTTGCCCGCTGCCAGATACATGGCGCCCTATAAATCGGCCCTGCCGCTTTCCCGCGCGATTCAGGCGCACGTCCCCAAGGGTGCGGCGGTCTATCAGTACGGCATATCCCTCTACGGAATCGACTTCTATACCGGAATGAGAACCCCGATCGTCGACGACGTCGGGGAGCTCAGATACGGCTCCGAACGCCTTTTACCGGAGGAGAGAGCGCGCTATTTTTTGACGTCCGACTCCTTTTTCCGTCTGATTCAGGAAAAGGGAGAAATCTACTGCGCTACGAAGGGCGGCGATAAACTGGAGAGGCTTAAAAAAGAGGTTCCCGGTCTTCAGGTCTTGTGGCATAATGATGCGTATTATCTTGTACGGCTGAAACGATCCTGAAAAAGAAAGGTTGAGGATGAAGATCAGGGAAGATTTTCTGCCGCTGAACAGGCCGTCCATCGGCGAGCTCGAGATTGAGGGCGTCACCGCCTGTCTGAGGTCGAAATGGATCACGACCGGGGCCCTCTGTAAAAGATTCGAAGAGGAATTTCAGACCCTGACCGGCGCCCGGTATGCGGTCTCCGTCTGCTCCGCGACCGCGGGGATGCATCTCGCCCTGATGTCCCTCGGGATCAACCCGGGAGACGAGATCCTCACCCCCTCGCTGACCTTCGCCTCTACGGTCAACATGATTGTCCTGCTCGGGGCCAGACCTGTCTTTGTCGATGTCCATTATGACACGCTGAACCTCAATGCCGACGATATCGAGGCGCGGATCACATCCAAAACCAGGGCGATCATCCCCGTCCATTTTGCCGGTGCGCCGGCAGACATGGAACCGATTCTGGATGTTGCCGACCGCCGCCGTCTAACCGTGATCGAGGATGCGGCCCACGCCATAGGGACGCGCTACCGGGGAACCCATGCCGGCGGGTTCGGGAGGATCGCCATCTTTTCGTTTCACCCCCTGAAGAACGTCACGACCGGCGAGGGGGGGATGATCACCCACAATGATGACCTCCTGGAGAAAAAACTGCGTCTTTTGAGGTTTCACGGGATTGAGCGCGACGCCTGGAAACGGTACGGGAAAAGGGGGAACCCCGAGTATGACATCGCGGAGCCCGGCTACAAGTACAATCTGACGGATATCCAGGCGGCCCTGGGGATCGCCCAGCTTTCCAGACTTTCCGAATTCAACCGGCGCCGGGGAGAACTCGTGAAACTGTACAGGGAGGGTCTCGGGGATACGGAGGGCCTCGATCTTCCGGGCGATCCCTCCTATCCCCACGACCATGCCTGTCATCTATTTGTGGTGAAGATCGTGGCAATGGAGCGGAAGAGGTTTATGGAGAGGCTTTCGGAATATAACATCGGTTACGGTCTTCATTTTCCGGCCTGCCATCTCCTGAAATATGTCAGAAACCGTTTCGGCGTCACACGGCTGCCGGAGACGGAGCGCGCCGCCGGAAGGATCATGTCGCTGCCCCTGTTTCCGGACATGTCGGATGACGACGTCGCTTACGTGTGCGCAGCGGTGCGCGCGATCCTGAAGAGAGGGCGGGGAGGCGGTTCGGCATGAAGGGGAAAGAGGGGGCGTTTACGAAGCAAATGATTTCCCTTGTCATTCCCGTCTATAATGAGGAGGATACTCTTCCGGCGCTGATGGAGAGGATCCGGCCGGTGATGTCGGAGATGGAGAGACCCTATGAAATCATCCTGGTGGATGACGGAAGCCGCGATCGCTCGCTGGAGATCATGACGGGATTTGCAGAAAGTCCCGAGGTTCGGGTGGCGGAGCTTACCAGGAATTACGGTCAGCATGCGGCGATCCTCGCCGGTTTCTCCATCGTCAGAGGCCAGATCGTAGTGACACTCGACGCGGACCTCCAGAACCCACCAGAGGAGATTCCCCGTCTTATCAATACTATGGAAGAGGGCGGCTTCGATGTCGTGGGCACGATTCGCCGGGGACGGAAGGATTCCTTCTTTCGGATCCTTCCGTCCCGGATCGTCAATTGGGTGGCAAGGAAGATCACCGGCGTCCGGATGACCGACTGGGGTTGCATGCTCCGGGCGTACCGGCGCCCGGTCGTAGAGAGGATGATCGCCTGTCACGAACATGCCACCTTCATTCCAGCGCTCGCGACCCATTTTGGGAAGCGGGTGACGGAGATCGAGGTGGCCCACGAGGAAAGGTACGGTGGCAAGTCCAATTACTCCCTGAGAAAATTGATCAACCTCCAGTTTGATCTGGTCGCCTCATTTTCTGAGCTTCCCATCAAGCTGATCATGTACGGGGGCATCCTCCTTGCCGTTCTCGGCGTCTGTTTCGGCGTTGTTCTGGCCGTCGCCCGCCTCGTCTACGGCGCTCACTGGGCGGCGCAGGGGGTCTTCACCCTGTTTGCGATCCTGTTTGCTTTCGTGGGACTCCAGTTTTTCGCCCTCGGGGTCATCGGGGAGTATATTGGAAGGATCTACCGGGAAGTCCGGAAGAGACCCGAATATGTGATCGAGCGGATCTACGATGGCGATCTCCCCCAGGCGGGAGAAGGCGCATGAAAACCGTGGTCTTCGCCTACCACAAGATGGGGCTGGCAGGACTCAACGCCCTTTGCCGCGCCGGTTATGAGATTGCATGCATTTTTTCCCATGAGGATGACCCGGAAGAAAACTGTTGGTTCGGCTCGGTGAAGGCCTGGGGGAGGGAACGGGGTATCGGCGTCTTTTGCCCCACGGAGTTCCAGGGTCTGGAATGGGCCGCCAGGATTGCCGACCTCTGTCCGGAAATGATCTTTTCCTTCTATTACCGGCATCTGCTTCCGGAGGTGATCCTCCGCATTCCACCCGCGGGCGCGTATAATCTCCACGGTTCGCTGCTTCCCGCCTACCGGGGGCGATGTCCCGTTAACTGGGTTCTTGTCAACGGGGAGACTCAGACAGGCGTCACACTGCACCACATGGTCGCAAAGGCCGATGCCGGGGATATAGTCGGCCAGCGGGCGGTGCGGATCGCTTCGGATGATACCGCGCTTACACTTTACGGAAAGCTCTGCGTTGCGGCGGGAACGCTTTTGGATGAGTTTCTGCCGCTGATGGGAAAAGGGCGGGCTCCGCGCAGACCTCAGGATATAAGCCAAGGGAGCTATTTCGGCGGCCGCAGGCCGGAAGACGGCAGGATCGATTGGAGATGGCCCGCCGAAAGGATCTATAACCTGGTCCGAGCGGTCACGGAGCCGTGGCCCGGCGCCTTTTGCACTCTTCCGGACGGATCGCGGCTGATGGTCTGGCGGGCTGCGGTGGAGGAAGAAGCAGGTTCAGGGGCAAAGCAGCCCGGAACGATTGAAACCGAAGGGGAGGGGGTTTTCATCCGGACGGGACGGAGGAGACTCCGCCTTCTCGATGTCGAGACCGGCTCACAAAGGATGACCGGAGAGGGGATCATCCAATACTTTAAAGACAGGGAAGGAACGATTCTATCATGAAGATATTGATCCTGGGGGTAAACGGGTTTATCGGTCATCATCTGACCCAGAGGATACTCGACGAGACGGATTGGAGCGTTTTCGGGATGGACCTGTCCGACGACCGTCTGGGTAAAAACCTCCAGAATCCGCGTTTCCACTTCATCGAAGGGGACATCGCGATCAACCGGGAGTGGATCGAATATCACATCAAGAAATGTGACGTCGTTCTCCCTCTGGTGGCCATCGCTACGCCAAAACTCTATGTGGAAGACCCCATCAGCGTCTATAACCTCGATTTCGAGATGAACTTAAATGTGATCAAGCAGTGCGTGAAGTACCACAAGCGGGTGGCCTTCCCGTCCACCTCGGAGGTATATGGCGCCTGCCCCGATCCGGAGTTCAAGGAGGATGAGAGCACCCTCGTAGTGGGGCCGATCCGGAAGGAACGCTGGATCTACTCCTGCTGTAAACAGCTCCTGGACCGCGTCATCTACGCCTACGGCACGCGGGGACACCTGGAATTCACCCTTTTCAGGCCCTTCAACTGGATCGGCCCCCGACTCGATTCGCTCTACGCGGCAAAGGAGGGCAGTTCCCGGGTGGTCACGCAGTTCATCGCCGAGCTTTTCATGAAACGGCCGATTACACTCGTCGACGGCGGCAGCCAGAAGCGCTGCTTCACATACGTCGACGACGGCATCGGCGCCCTGCTGCGAATTCTGGCAAATGAAGGCGATGTCTGCAAAAATCAGATCATCAACATCGGCAATCCCGAAAACGAGTGCTCCGTCAGGGAACTTGCCGACCTCCTGAAGAAGCTTTTCATAAACCATCCGGATCACAGAGCGGACGAGACCTATTCTGAGATCATCGAGGTTCCTGCGCAGACCTACTACGGGGAAGGCTATCAGGATATCTATGCGCGGAAACCGAACATCGAAAAGGCGAGGCTGCTCCTGGGGTGGTCACCCAAGGTCGGCCTGGAGGATTCCCTGCGGATGACGCTCTATTCGTTCCTTGAGGAAAACGAGCCTTGATGGCTTCCTAAAAAGTCCCTTTGCTTTCGCGGGGGCAGGCTTGCGGCGTTTGAGGAGTGAGGAGTTAAGAGGTTTTGACAGTTCTTCACGAAGCGTCAGGGGGTGAGCGGCGGGCGGAGAGGAGAGGGCTTGACCGGGATATTGGCACTGAAGATCGATGTGGACACCTATCAGGGGATGAAGAGAGGAGTCCCCCGCCTTCTTTCCCTGTTGCGGGAGAATGATCTCAGGGCCACCTTTTACCTGAGCATCGGTCCGGATGCCTCGGGAAGGGCGATTCTCCAGCTTCTGAAGAATCCGCGGTTTCTCAAGAAGATGATCCGGACGCGCGCCGCCAGTCTCTACGGCTTCCGGACCGCCCTTTACGGAACGTTTCTTCCCTCCCCGATGATTGCCCTTTCTTTCCCCGATCTGGTGCGACAGATCATGGGGGAGGGCCATGAGGTCCAGTTTCATGCCTGGGATCACCGGCGCTGGCAGGATGAACTTACCGTGCGCCCGGAGGCATGGATACGCGACTGGTTCAACCGCGGTATCGACGGGTTTGAAAAGCTGACGGGTAAGAGGCCTGCCTCTTTCGGAGCTCCGGCCTGGATGATCGACGATCGCGTTCTCGGCGTCATCCGCTGCCACCGTTTTGAATACCTTAGTTGCACGCGGGCAAAGTCTCCCTTCATCCATGAGGGGGTTGACCTTATCGAGATACCGTCGGACCTTCCCTGCTTCGAGGAGACAGGTATTGAAGCGGGGGAAAGACGGATTCTCTCCGAGCTTCAAGCGGGAGGTATCCATGTCCTGCCGGTCCATGCGGAAGTTGAAGGCGGGCTGATGAGCGAGAACTTCGTCCAACTCATCCGCGCCGTGAAAAAGATGAGGTATCGCTTCTCGCCTCTATGTGAAATCACGCCGCTTCTGGATCGGGAACTCCTCGTCACCAGACGGTTCCGCCTGCAGCTCCTTCCCGGACGCTCGGTTCCCTGCGCCGTCTGACCGGTATCACCACCACCTGCTCAAGGGAAAGGGGGCCGTTTACGGATCCAAATTCGGGTGGGAAAGGGCCAACTGGTTTGCCCCCCCGGGAGTGGAGCCGGAGGATAGGCTGACCTTCGGGATTCCCAAGTGGTTTGAGCATGTGGCTTCCGGACACAAAGCGGCCCGTGAGGAGGTGGTGCTGATCGACCAGTCCTCGTTCAGCAAGTTCGAGGTGACGGGACCCGGAGCTCTGTCTTTTCTGAATCATGTGGCGGCAGGCAACATGGACAGGCCCGTGGGCGCCACAACCTATACCCAGCTTTGCAACAACCGGGGCGGCATCGAGGCGGACATCATCGTCTCCCGGGTGGCGGAAAACCGCTTCTTCATCGTTACAGGCACGGCCTTCAGGGTCCATGATTTCATGTGGCTCAACCTTACGATCCGGAACGCAAGCAGATTTACCTTTAGGTTTGCAAGGAGAAGGTGGTATTATCTGGCACAATGTTCCCCTCCATGGCCAGATGAGTCAGGAAGACTTCGATCTTGGGTTCAGCCGGAAAGAGATCATCGCGCGAACGCATGCGGTGGAAGCGGATAAAACGCACGTCCACATAGGAACGCTCGGTGTGAATCGAGTAGTGATGGGGGCGCAGATACTGGCGGACTTGATCGAGGAGTTTCGGCTGCTTTGGTTCTTGACATAGCATCGAGTCAGGCACATACATTCCTATCGAAGCTGTCGCCCAGATATGGCTGATAAAGGGTACCTGGTATAAGTGCCCGAAATAAAAGCAATATCACATTATCAGGGCAAAAGTGCAAGTTAATAAATGGTTCGATATGGAGAGATGAGTGAAGAAACTGACCGTTGAACTGCTCAAACAAGAAGCTCGCGCCTTCGGGGCTGCTGAATCGATGCACCATGAACGAGCCCTGTACGGGGTCACTGATGGCAAAGCGGTGGGCACCTACTTCGAGCACAAATTCCAATGCTACCTACACGAAAGGTACGAGTACGTCGAAGGGTCCTCGGCAAAGGGAATGGACTTCCCCGAACTTCAGGTGGATATGAAGGTCACAAGCATCAAGCAGCCGCAGTCGTCATGCCCATTCAAGACTGCGCGACAAAAAGTGTATAGGCTTGGCTACTCCCTGCTCGTCTTCGTCTACGAAAAGACAGACGATGCAACCGAAGCAACCGGTAATCTGAAGGTTCTGCACACCATCTTTGTTGACAGCAGTCGCACTGCGGACTTCCAAACAACATCCGGGTTGCGAGGGATTATCGAGAACTCCGGAAACGCAGACGACATCATAGCCTTCATGCACGACCATTTCCTTCCTATCGACGATATTCAAGCGCAACAGCTTGCGGAGGAGATTCTGACGAATTCCCCAGACATCGGTTATCTCACGATCTCGAATGCTCTCCAGTGGCGACTGCAATACCGCCGTGTGATTGAACGTGCTGGACTGGTTGATGGAGTTCAGCGAATAGTGTAAAGACTATGGGAAAGAGTCAGAACCAAGCCGTTTTCGGCGACTTCCAGACCCCATTTGCGCTTGCGCGTGACGTGGCCGTCTTTGTTGCGCATGAGGAATGCAACATTCGCACAGTCGTTGAGCCCACATGCGGGCTTGGCAGTTTCCTGCGGGCTGCGGCAGAGATATTCGGACAGTCAGCAACATATTTCGGCTTCGATATCAACCGCGACTATATTGGCTCCGCGCGAGCAGCTCTGCGGGAGGTAAGAGGCGCCGCGGGACATGTCGAGTGTCAGGATTTCTACCAGAAAGACTGGAAAAACTTCTTTTCCCAGCAGTCTGCCACCGTCCTTATTCTTGGCAATCCCCCCTGGGTTACTAACGCGGCAATGGAAGCGATGGGTGGCGTCAATCTTCCCGAAAAGACCAATTTTCAACGGCATGGAGGATTTGCGGCCAAGACAGGAAAGGCGAACTTCGACATTTCGGAATGGATGCTCATAAGGCTTCTTGAAGCATTGCAAGGAGTACGCTCGGCCATTGCCATCCTTTGTAAGACCGCGACAGCCCGAAAGGTGCTTCGCCACGCATGGCTCAATGGACTGGACGTTGGACCGTCATCGCTGCACCTGATTGATGCCAATGCTCACTTCGGCGTTTCCGTCGACGCATGCCTTTTCTACACACATACGGGAATAGACGAAGCGGAAGCAACCGCGACCATTTACCCAGGCCTGTCGTTCGGCAGACCACTCCAGACATTCGGGCTCTTCGGCGGTGAACTGGTCTCTGACATTGATGCGTACCGCGCACTCCGTGAGCTTGACGGCTTAGAGTATCGCAGGTGGCGTTCCGGTGTGAAGCACGATGCCGCCAAGGTCATGGAGTTCCGTCGCGAGGGAGCCATCTTCGTCAACGGAGTCGGCGAGGAACATGACTTGGAGACCGACTTTTTGTATCAATTACTGAAATCGTCGGATTTGGCAAATGGGAGACTCCGCCCATCCAGATACGTACTCCTTACCCAGCATCGTATTTCTGACGACACCGCTTTGATCCAGGAATCCGCCCCGAAGACTTGGCGATATCTGATTGATCACGCGGAACAACTCGATGCCCGTGGCAGTTCGATTTACGCAAACAGACCTCGGTTTGCGGTCTTCGGGATCGGCGACTACACTTTTGCCCCTTGGAAAGTCGCGATATCAGGGCTTTACAAGAGCCTCCGGTTTCAATCTGTCGGCATGGCCGAGGACAAACCGATAGTCGTTGACGACACATGCTACTTCATTCCCTGCGAATCAAAGGCAGAAGCGACATTTTTCTCCGACCTCCTTAACTCGGACACCGCACAGCGCTTCATATCGTCCCTCGTTTTCTCGGATGCAAAGAGGCCAATTACCATTGATGTTCTCAAGCGGGTTGACCTAAAAAAGATTTCCGAGCGCGTCGGAGAGGAAGCCAAAGCTATCAAGTACCTCTCATCTCCAGCATTGGAGTCATGTCACCAAAGGCTTCTTGTGTTTGAGAAGGAAGAAAAATATCGAATCGGGTAGCCGTGGGTTTTTCTCCCCCGATCCCCA
>MICJ01000099.1:0-3106 GCA_001830835.1 Syntrophobacterales bacterium GWC2_56_13
CGGCTGTTGGGACAGGGGGGTTCGGCAGCGGATCGATGTAACTAAAATGTAACCGTCTTAGAAGATCCCCGGACAGGGTCCAGTCGAAGATTTTTCATACTGCCGGGGACGGCTTCTATGTCTGCATCATGCCAAGCCCCGCTTATGGTTTACCCGGTCATGGCTTCCTACGTTGCCCCAAGTTGAACGATCCGCCGCCGGTCTGATCTTCCCCCCCTTCATCTCACTCAGCACGCTTTCAACATGCCTTGCCGTCATCTTTCCCCCAAGGCTGTCTCGACGGCCTGCTGCCACGAAAAAGGGTTCAGGGTTTTGTGCTGACAACTTCCTGTTATCCACAAAGCGCAACATCGACGAAGATGTATTCTTTCAGTCAGTTATCAATAATAATGTTATTTTCAAAATGATTTTGTGGTCAGGCAAATTGTCACAAAATTGTCTTGACATTCAAGAATATATTCACCTATACTTTTACGTAAAAGTCGAATTCTTGTTGAATAAAACCAATCGGGACAACCGATAACCCGCCTGCGTTGTCCGGCTGATGGTTGTCCCGGGGGGAGAAAGTCCATAGGAGGAGCCCTGAGAATATTGATTGTCATTCTTGCTTTGTTCTTTATGGGTTTTTCTCATCCGGCCTTTGCTGCAGAAAGGGGGATCGGGGTGATAATAAATATCAAAGGCCCCGTGTTCATTGAACGAGAGAAAGCATCGATTCCCGCAAAAATGAGCGAACAGCTTTTTGAAAAAGACATCATTGTAACGGGCGAGAGCGGGTCGATGGGGGCCGTTTTAATTGACAACAGCGTGACCTCAAGCGGTCCCAATACAAGGCTCATCCTATCCCAGTTCGTTTTCGATCCCGCAGAAAAAAAAACATCCAGCACGGTTCAGATCATGCGGGGCACTTTAACCTATCTTTTAGGTTTAATTCAAAATATGACAGCCAGGCTGTAAAGTTCGTCTCACTCACGGCTTTCTGCGGCCTTCGGGGGACCCATTTGGCCATACAAGTTGAGTACCAGTAGCATTTGGCCTTTTGACCTGTCAGGAAGGGATCGATTCTTGATGTCAGTCGGGCAATCTTATGCGTTCCAATACAAAGAAGTTATTATCAAAAGAATTTGCAGCACAAGTCTATATTATCGGCAAGAATCATGTACTCAATACATGATATTTAAGGTTCGTTTCAACAAATAAAGGAGGTTAATATAATGAGAAAAACAATTCCAGCAGCATTCATTTTTGTAGCCATCTTAATTCCCTTTGTTTTATCGTCTTGTGCCCACATCTCGACTCCGGTCCTTGTCGATTCGGATAACGATGGCGTATACGATAATTACGATTATCGCAGTGATTATCCAACACCATTATATTACGATCAATGCCCCACTAGTACGCCGAGGGGTGCGAAGGTCGGTGATTGGGGTTGTCCACTGGATGCCGACAAGGACGGTGTTCCCGACGATCTCGACAAGTGCCCTGGTACGCCGGCTGGTGTGAAGGTGGACAAGGACGGCTGCCCGCTCGATTCCGACGGCGACGGCGTTCCCGACTATCTGGATAAATGCTCCGGAACTCCGGCGGGGGTGAAGGTGGACAAGGACGGCTGCCCGCTCGATTCCGACGGCGACGGCGTTCCCGACTACCTGGATAAATGCTCCGGAACTCCGGCGGGGGTGAAGGTGGACCAGGACGGCTGTCCCATAGCAGCTATGGTACAGACTTCAGCGGCGATGTCTGCCGTGGAAAAACAGATCATGGAGAAGGGCCGGGTCACCCTGAATGTGGAGTTCGACTTCAACAAGGCAATCATCAAAAAGAAGTACCATGATGAGATCGGCAAACTGGCGGAGGTGATGAAGAAGTATCCCGATCTCAAGATCGTGATCGAGGGCCATACCGACAACACGGGCGGGTTGACCTACAACGAGAAGCTCTCTCAGCGCCGGGCCGATGCCGTGAAACAGTACCTGGTTGAGAAGTTCGGAATCGAGGCCTCCCGTCTGAGTGCGAAGGGGTACGGCGAAGTCAGGCCCATCAAGTCCAATGTGACGAAGGAGGGGCGCCAGAAGAATCGGAGGGTCGAGGCCGCGGCGGAATACATCATCAAAAAATAAACCGAGTCTATTCAAAAGGCCGTACGACTGGGTATCGATCTGGCTCTGGCAGAAATCGAGAAGAACAGACGAAAAGCGACCATCGGTAAGAGATCGTTTACGGCCAAAAGCGGCCCGTCGCATCGGCGTGAAAGGCATCCTGAAACTCTCTCGGTCGTTGCTACTACTGGACAACTCTGGCGATGCGGTTATGCGGGCATGATGCCGCCGCAGTTCGGGCTTGCACTGGAAGCCTCTATAGGTGAAATGACATGAGATTTATGTTACGCCTGGTCGTGGTCGTTGGCTGCGCGACTCTTCTATTTTGTCGCCTCGCAGGCGCTTCTGAGCCGCCGAGCGAACCTATCCTGCGCATTGAAACCGGCCTGCATACCGCACCAATCAGGCGCATTGCCGCCGACGCGGGGGGCCGCTGGCTGGTGACCGCCTCTGATGACAAAACCCTTAGGCTATGGGACCTGCAAAGAGGTGCGATACTGCAAACCCTGCGCCCACCGCTTGATAAAGGCAACAGTGGCAAGCTGTACAGCGTGGCGATGTCGCCGGATGGTGCTTACATTGCCACTGGGGGTTGGACTTTGTGGGACGCGGGCTCTTCCATTTACGTATTTCAGCGTGCCACAGGACACTTGGTGCATCACATCGCCGACATGCCCAACGTCATTTACGAACTGGCCTGGTCGCCCGATGGTCGTTACCTTGCTGCCGGGCTTGGCGGTAAGAATGGCATTCGCGTCTTCCGCAGCAGCGACTACGCCCCGATCGGGCAGGATAGGGACTATGGCAGTTTAGTCTATGGCCTCGATTTCGACCGGCAAGGGCGACTGGTGACGAGCAGTTATGACGGTTCGCTGCGCCTGTACCAGGTCAGTCCAGGCGGCCTGCAGCTACTCAACAAGAAGACGGCGCCGGGAGGAAAGAGACCTGTCGGCGTGCGTTTCTCCCCAGACGGCAAAGGGATTGCGGTTGGGTTTTATGACGCACCC
>MICJ01000099.1:3826-17312 GCA_001830835.1 Syntrophobacterales bacterium GWC2_56_13
AACATCTCAGCCGATGGGCGATTCATAGTTGCGGCTTATGCAGATGGCACGATCCGCTGGCATCGCCTGTCGGATGGCAAGGAACTGGTTGCTTTCTTCCCCCACGCAGACCATAAGCGATGGGTGACATGGACCCCCTCCGGCTACTACGACGCCAGTCCCGGTGGGGAGGACCTGATCGGCTGGCACCTCAATCGCGGAAAGGATACGGCAGCGGATTTCTTCCCCGCCTCGCGCTTTCGCAGCCAGTTCTACCGCCCGGATGTGATTACCAGAATCTTCGATACCCTGGACGAGGGCAAAGCATTGCGCCAGGCGAATCTGGATGCCGGCCGTCTTGGCGACGCCCAGCCTGTCCAGTTGCGGAATGTCCTGCCTCCGGTAGTGGAGATTCTTTCACCCAGTGATGGCACGGCTGTTTCTCAACCAAATATCACACTGATATACGGCACCCGTACACCTGGCGATGCGCCAGTCACCAGCCTCCGCGCCCGCGTCAATGGCCAGGCGGTGACCGTTACCGGCAAAGCCCCGGAAGTGACCGTACCCATCCCGCCGCAGGACAGTGTAATCCATCTCTTCGCCGAGAACAGGAACGGCGTCTCCGTTCCGGCAATCCTGATGGTGGTGTGGAAGGGCGCCGCCCCCGTCAAGAGTAAAGATGAGTTTGAAGTCAAACCCAAGCTCTATGTGGTGGCGGTGGGGGTAAGCGACTACGACAACCCCAAGTACAAACTGGGGCTGGCGGCCAAGGACGCCAAGGACTTTGCGGCGGCATTGCAAGACCAGAAAGGCAGCCTGTATCGGGAGGTGGAAGTGAAACTGCTGACCGATAAGAAAGCCAGCCGTGACGAGGTTCTGGAAGGATTAGACTGGTTACAGAAGCAGGTGACCTCCAAGGATATTGGGATGCTGTTTCTGGCCGGGCATGGCATTAATGACAACACCGGCGTTTATTACTTTATGCCGTCCAATGCCGATGTGAACAAGCTGAAAAGTACAGGCGTGGTGTTCACGGAAATTAAAAACACGTTGTCCAATCTTGCCGGCAAGGCGCTTTTCTTTGTCGATACCTGTCACTCCGGCAATGTGCTGGGCGGGAGGCGCGCCGTCTCCGCGGACATCAATGGGGTCATCAACGAACTGGCGAGCGCCGAGAACGGTGTGGTGGTGTTCTCCTCGAGCACAGGCAGACAGTATTCGCTGGAAAACCCAGAGTGGGGCAATGGCGCTTTCACCAAGGCGCTGGTGGAAGGCTTCAACGGCAAGGCGAATTACAATAAGACCGGCCGCATCACCCACAAGATGCTGGATTTCTATATCTCCGAGCGAGTTAAGGAACTCACGGGAGGCCAACAGACACCGGTGACCCAGGCGCCCGGCGGAGTGCCGGATTTCCCGATTGCTCTGGTGAAAAACAGTTGATGTGAGAAGCCGCGCTATGTGGCGCCGCAGGATATCGTCCAGGATGTCGCTGCAGGAAGCCTTGGATTTCGCACTGTCGATTGTGGAGGAGCTGCGCCACAAGCAGACCGGACCTCAGACGCCGCAGGCGCTGGCGGATATGCCGGTGCTGCGCATCGGGTTGTCGGCTTCTGGTGCGAGGGGGATTCCGATCCGATGATTCCCGCGAAGGGGAAAAATCTTTCCCGATTGAAATGGCTGTTATTGGCGCTGGCTATTTCCTTGCTGTTGGTCGAGGGCGTATATCGGATCTCTCCCTTGGAAACGGCGGAGCACCTCTATTCCGATCTATGGCACCGGCTGAGCGGCGTGCGCTATACCCCGCAGCATGTGGCGCTGGTGGCGGTGGATGATCCGTCACTGGCCCAATTCAGCGAAGACCCGCTGGTATTCTGGACGCCGCTGTTCGCCCGGGCATGCGAAACCTTGCAGCAAGCCGGCGTTGCCGTGATCGGTATCGATTTTCTGTTTGCCATCACGCCCGAAAAATGGATTGCCAAGCTACAATTGAAGGACATCGAGGGGCTGAAGAATTACGACCAGGCTTTCCGGCAAATGCTGGGCATGGGCAAGATCGTCCTGGTCGGATCGCTCGTGCGAGGCAATGTGGGCGCCGACGATACCCTCCTTCTCCCGCATCAGGACTACCTGCTCTCCCTGCCGGATTTCGACCTGGTGTCGCATATCGGTTACGCGAATTTAAAAACGGATAAGGATGGCAGCATCCGGCGCTATGAAATTGCGCCTGTCTCGAATCTGGCGTCCGGGTTGGCCGAGGGAGCGCCGCGGCTCGCGCTGGGGGCGCTGCTGGCTGTCCGTGCGCGCGGATTGCGCGCGGATGCGAGCGCTTGGGACATCGGCGGTCGGACCATTTCTCCGGATCGTCTGGCCCACATCAGCTATGCCGGGCCGCCGGGCACCTTTCCGAAAATTTCCTTTTCCCGGCTGCTGGACGGGAACGCGGCAAAGGATCCGGCCGTGCTGGCCCTGCGCGGCAAGGTCGTCATTGTCGGCGGCGATTTTATCGGCATGAACGACGTCCATGACACACCGTACAGCGGCAGCCTCATCGGCGCCGGCGGCGCCCTGATGACCGGTCCGGAAATCCAGGCAAACATCGTTGAAACCCTGCTTTCCGGCACTGCAACGGCGCCGGTCTCCACCGGGATGCGGTGGGGCGTGGGACTGCTGCTGATCGCCTTGACGCTGTTCATGTACCGGAACCTGTCCCCCTGGTCGGGGTTGGGGATTCTGGCCGCCGCAAGCGCGGTTACACTGCTGATTGCATGGGGACTTTTCCAGTGGTTCCGGCTTTTCCCGGCTGCGCACCTTCAGTTGGGGTTGTTGGCGGCTTACACCTTGTCCTATGGAGGCAGACTCACCCGCGAGGAACGCGAAAAGAGGTTCATCCGGTCCGTCTTCAGGCGCTATGTCGCGGACAATGTGGTGGACACGCTCCTGGCCTCCGGCAGGATGCCGGATCTGGGAGGGGAAAAAACGACGGTCACGGTGCTCTTTTCCGATATCCGCAATTTCACCACCCTCAGCGAAAAGCTGGACGCCCACGAGGTGGTCGAGTTCCTCAACCGGTATTTTGAAAGCATATGCGCGATCATCCTGGAACAGGGAGGCACCATCGACAAATACATTGGGGATGCGGTGATGGTGCAGTTTGGTGCGCCGGTGTCGTACCCGGACCACGCCGCCCGGGCGTTGCGCGCCGCCCTGGCCATGTGCGATGCGGCAGGGGAATTTGTGTCCTGGATGTCGGAGCGGTTCGCGGACCGGAATTTGCCGACGTTCAACATCGGGATCGGTATTCATACGGGAGAAGCCATCGTCGGCAATGTGGGCTCCTCCCGACGCATGGAATACACGGTGATTGGCGATACCGTCAACCTGGCATCCAGGCTGGAGAGCGCCAGCAAGACCCTGGGCTGTATGATTGTGGCGAGCAGCGAAACCTTGAAGGCGGCCGGCATTGACGTCAAAACCGGCTTGCACGATATCATTCACGTCAAGGGACGGGAAACCCCGGTCGAAATATTCGAGGTGACAGGTCTGGAAGGATAAGGAGGCACTATGTGGCGATGGATGATCGGCGTGCTTTTTCTGGGATGGGCACAGGCAGGGTTTGCGCTAACCCTCGATGTCGGGATGCTGACCCAGATGGACGGGAAAGTGGAGATTGTAACGGCAAAAGAAGGGAAACATCCCGCGACCGCCTTTCTGAAGGTGGCGCTCGGCGACAAACTGGTGTTGGGCAGGGATGCGCGGGTACAGATCGTTTATTTCGAGACGAGCCGGCAAGAGGCGTGGAAAGGGGCGGGCGAGGTCGAGATCGGCAACGGCGAAGGGCGCAGTTCCAGCTTGCAGCCGGAGACCCGGAAGCTCCCCCCTTTGGTGGCGAGGCAACTGGCCAAGACGCCCATCAGCGGGCAGCATGGCAAGAGCGGCATGGTGACAGTCCGCTCTCTGTCCTCGGACACGGTCGAAAGTCTGGAAAGGCAATATACCGAGTTTCGCGAAGCGGCGGCAAATGGGGATACAACGCCCGAGGTGTTCCTGCTGACCGGTTTACTGGAAATGAAGGAATTTGAACAAGCCCAAACCGTGCTGGAAGGATTGCAGGCAAGGTTGTCAACGACCCCTGCGCTGGCGGTCGTGATCTCTCATTTCGACCCCCTGGTCAAGGAAGCTGCCGCTGGACAATAAGCCCGTGCCAGGGAAAGTTTACGATTGCACTGGCGTCAGGGTCGGCCCGCAGGTGAAGCAGAGGATCCTCTCATGCCTTCAGTTCAGAGGTGCAATGAGGACAACGGGAGGCTTTTATGGGAATAGCCGACAAACAATAGGGACAGTCCTTCGTAGTAGGCATAGCCGGCGCCACCGCCTCTTTTCTCTTCAACAGATTGATCTGCTTAATGATAAGAAATACGGAAAATGCAATTATGCTAAAACTTATGATTGTATTGAGGAATACGCCGATATTGAGGGTGACTGCACCGGCGGCTTTTGCAGCGGCAAGGGTCGCGTAGGGACCTATTATTTTTCCTGCTTTTATCACTACGAAGAGATTGGAGAAATCGACATTGCCCAGCAAAAGTCCAATAGGCGGCATGATAATATCATCAACCAAAGATTTCACTATGGTTCCGAAAGCGGCGCCGACGATAATGCCGACGGCCATATCGATCACATTGCCCCGCATAGCAAAATCTTTGAACTCCTTTAACATGTAAATTCTCCTCTCCAAAAGGAGGCCATACGGCCCTCACCGTACGGCCTACCGGGAAAAACGTTCTACTTCTTGATGACCGCCTTGTCGAAGTCGAATTCCACGTTGAGGGTGACCCGGCCCTTATCTACAATCTGGGTCTCCACGGCGGACACCGCTTGAAATGGCCGCCAGCAGGATCATAGCGATGCCCATGACGATCTTTTTCATAATTTACTCTTTTTTCGCTGATGAGTCTAAATGAATAATACCGTCTCTACGTTCCGACGATGAAACCTCTTACGCGGAGGTGTGTGATAATTTATATTGCAGTCAAGCGTCAATATTTTCTGATACGCCAGTTCAGGAAAACCCGACCCAGGTGGTCAAACTATCGACGGATTCCCGGGTACTGGCTATCCTATTCGCCTGAGCGCTCTCATCGGAATACCCCATAGAAATGGCAATTAAAAGCCTCTTGGATTCCGGTATGCCGGAAAATTTCTTTACCACTTCTGGGTACATGACACCCTGATCCTCTATACAGGTACCCAGGCCGAAGTGCAACGCAGCAAGGCAGATGTTTTGCATAACGGCACCGACATCAATGAGAGGTCCTGATTCCGATAACGACCGGTCCACGTAAATAATGATCGCCACCGGGGCGTCGAAGTAGCGGAACCCACGCTCCATCCATTGGGCACGTTTCACCTTGTCCTCCCGGGTGATGCCCATGATCTGGAAGATCTGCTTGGCGAGTTCCACCTGGCGCTCACGGTAAATACTGTCATTAGTCCATCCCACTACCAGGTGCTCCGGGTTCGGCATCTGGCCGGCGTTCAATTTTTCCACATTGCCCTTCTTGATCTTTTCGAGGGCCTCACCGGAAGCAACCGTAAACTCCCACGGCTGGATATTCATGGCGGACGGCGCCCGGCAGGCAATCTCCAGGATTGCCCTGATGATTTCCTTTGGCACAGGATCGGGCTTGAAGGCCCTGGTACTCTTGCGCATCTTTATGGCGTCTATAACATCCATCACTCTCCTCCTTTTAGTTATTCTGGGGCGTTATCATTCTTCTCTTCCCTCGCGTGAATCTTTCGGCATTACCTGGCTTCAACATTACCATGGCATGAGAGGATACGAAGGTGGGCCTTGTATGTCAAGGAGATTTTATCATATACTCCCACCGTGAAAAAGCAATGCCTTATCAATTTTCAGGAAAGGTGATTTAATGCACATGACCCTTCGGCGTACGGCAGCTTTCATCGATCTTGGTTCCGTAAAGATTGAGGTTAAAGAAATCCCCCTGAGCCTCCGGGAATCATACCTGGGGGGCAGGGGAATAGACATATATCTCATGTATACCATGCTGAAACCCGATCTCGACCCATGGGACCCCGGGAATTTACTTCTCATCGGTGCGGGCATTCTTTCGGGGACACCAGCGCCCTCAGCGGCCGGTATGATTCACGTGGGAGGGAAGTTACCGCTCACAGGACTTGCGGGAAGTCTGAGTATGGGCGGCTTTTGGGGAGCGGAACTCCGCTTTGCGGGTTTCGACCACCTGGTAATCACGGGTAAGTCTTCTCGTCCCGTTTACCTTTGGGTACATAACAGGGAGATCGAGATACGGGACGCCGCCCCCTTTTGGAATGCGGATTCCCTCGCCGTGCAGGATCTCATCCGGGATATCAGCGATGAGGAGAACGCTCAGGTGATGAGTGTGGGAAAACCAGGTGGGGATCGCGGAGCGCCCATGGATTTGCGCACGGATGGAGAACACTGCAGAGAAGCCGCCGAGCTCGGCATGCTGATGTTGTCAAAAAATCTCAAAGCGGTCGCCGTACGGGGAACCTTGCCTGTAGAAATAAAAAATCCCGATAAGGCCCTTCAGCATCTCGCAGAGCTGATAGATTTGTTCCGTTTATCTGCGGCAGTAACGGGGATCTCCTCTTCACCGGAAGAGCTCATGCGCACAGGGGAACGGATAGTCACTCTGGAACGGCTCTTCGATATCAGGGAAGGATTCTCGCTGGCGGATGACGGACTGTTTGCATACAGACACAGGCGCCTTCCGGAGTTTTCGCCTCTTTTAAAACCTGCCTTGGCTCGGTACAATGAGATCCATGGATGGGATATGCACGGCAGGCCCCAACCGGATACATTGAAGCGTCTGGGGTTGGATGGGGAACTCCATCGTTTGCTTTAGGAGTGGGCAGTGAACGGAATCCTGGTTGCGGACATGGAGCGTTGCACAGGCTGCAAACTGTGTGAAATTGTATGCTCGGTCAAGAAAGAATGGGTCAGCGACCCCCCTCGATCTCGGATACGCATCACAATACAGAGAGGCGGGAAGAACCGTCTCCCGACATTCTGCCAGCACTGCGAGGAGCCCCTGTGTGCTGCGGTCTGTCCCGTCAATGCAGTCCGTAAGGATGAGTCCACGGGCCTGATTCTCTTGGATCGGGAACTTTGCGTCGGATGCCGGGCTTGTGTTTCCGCATGTCCCCTGTTCGGGGTTGGCTTTGACAGTGTGGAGAATAAGGCCTTGCGGTGCGACCTTTGTCACGGGGATCCGGCCTGTGTAAAGTATTGCGAGGCAGGTGCAATTCAATATGTCGACAGAGACCCATTTCCGACAAACAAGCAGCGCGCCGCTGCGAAAAAACTTTATTCCCCCTGACGGGACGCGGATGCCATAAACTTCATGAATGTTATTGCTATTGTGGGAAATGGCATTGCCGGGACTGAGGCGGCGGATGCAGCCAGAAGGACCGATCCTCATGCGAGGGTCATCATGGTCACAAAAGAACCCTATCCTCTCTATAGTGCGTGTATACTGGCCGATTACATCGCCGACAGAATCCCGAGACAACGGGTTTTTTTGAGGACGGCGGAGGATTACGCCCGGGCAGGTATCGAACTGATGCTCGCGAGGCCGGTTCTCGACTGGTCTCCCGAGCGGCATATGCTCTATTTTGATGACGGGGCGCTCCGCTATGATCGCCTGGTCATAGCTACGGGAAGCCGCCCCCTTATCCCGCCTGTGCCCGGCATTGAGAAGGATGGCTTTGTTGCCTTGAAAACTCTCCGCGATGCCGATCTTCTCCGGATGGCGCATGGCAAGAATGCCGTGGTGGTGGGCACCGGTCCCGTGGGAATCGAAGCGGCAATTGCGTTGCGCCATCGGGGCTGGTCAGTGTCAGTCGTGGAAATGCTGGATCGTGTTCTTCCCCGCCTGTTTGACCTCCCCCTGGCGAACACCCTGAAGAACCGGCTGGAAAAACGGGGGATCAACATATTCCTCGACGAGAAGGTCTTGGAGATCCTGGGGGGCACGCGGGTGGAGGGGGTACAGACGGACCGGCGTGCCCTTCCCGCAGACGTGGTTGTCTGGGTCATCGGCATGCGGCCTGAGCTGACCCTCCTCAACGAGGGGCAGTTGCTGCTCGGCGCTTCAGGCGGCATTGCCGTGGATCGGCATATGCAAACGACCCAGGAAGGGGTTTGGGCTTGCGGGGACTGTGTGGAATCGGAAGATTTGGTGAGCGGCTGTACGGGTCTCTTCATGCTCTGGCATAATGCGCGACTTCAGGGAAGAATAGCAGGAGCCAATGCTGCCGGCGCAGGCAAACGATACCCGGGAAGTGTGAACATAACCACAATCAATGTATTCGATGAGGCCGCCGCTTCCGTGGGCACGCTGGCATCCGAGGTTTCCCCTGGTGAGCGCAAGGTCCTTCACAGAAGAAGTCCTTGGGGGGAGCTCTATCTTGTTCTGAAGGATACGTGCCTTATGGGCGTGCAGGCCGTGGGACGCACCGAGCGGGTGGGGGGACTTATCGGTATCATGTTGCAGGGAAAAGACCTGCGAAAGACCCTCGTGAGGGCATCCTCTCCGGCGGACGGACCGGGCCTAGGAATTTTGCGCAACGTCCGGAAAGACCTGCTCCATCTCTTCGGCTAATCCCAGTTCCACGATCTTGGCTACATTATGGCGGCATGATATTCTCGAAGGAGAGAGATCGGTGGCCTATATTTGCCTTGACATACAAGGGCTTTATCCCTATGCTCCGCCAACAAAAAGGCTGGTTCCCATCAAGATTGATGGGTGCACTTCATGCTGCGCAAGGCTTAGAGACTCACAAGGCATAAGGAGATCGTGTGATGAATAAATTTATTCTTGTTGACCCGGGAAAATGCATCGGTTGCAGATCTTGTGCCCTGGCTTGCTCTTTCGAACATGACGACGAGTTCAATCTCTCTCTCACCCGAATCAGTCCGCTCTGGATGACAGAAATTGGCAGATTCATCCCCATGACCTGTCAGCAGTGTGAGGAACCCCTCTGTCTGGACGTATGCCCGCGTAAGGCTATCTCGGCAGATAAAAAAACCTCTGCAATAGTCGTGGATGAAGATCTCTGTATTGGATGTCGTGCCTGTTTTCTCGTCTGTCCCTTTGGGGTTCCCGTCATACACCGGAATAAAGGCTACATGATCAAGTGCGATCTGTGCGGGGGGTCTCCCCAATGTGTGGAAGAATGTTCCCAACAGGCTTTAAGCACGGTCGAATCGGATGACGCCGCCCTGAGAAAACGGCGTGAAGCCGCCCAGAAACTACAGGCCCTGACGGAAAAGATCTCTGAGAAAGCCTCTTGAGCACCCTTGTAACAACCGAAGAAAGGGAAAACACATGCTTGGTTATGCCGGCTCCATACTCATCGTCGATCTCTCTTCAGGCAAGATAGAAAAGGTCCCACTAACAGAGGACATGGCAAGAAAATACCTGGGAAGTCTGGGAATCAACGCGAAATTGCTCTTCGACCATACCAGAGCGGGCATTGATCCTTTGAGCGCAGAAAACGTGCTCATCTTCGGTGCAGGACCACTGGTGGGCACGCTCATACCCACGGCCAGTAAATCGGACGTCTCTGCCAAATCTCCTCTGACGGGCCTTCTGGGAACCACGAGCAGCGGTTATCACTTCGGCAGTGAAATGAAATATGCCGGATACGATCATATCCTGATCAAGGGAAAGGCGAATAAACCGGTATATCTCGCGATACAGGACGATGTGGTGGAGATCCGCGATGCATCTCGTCTCTGGGGTAAAGATACCTGGCAAACCATCGATCTTCTGCAGGAAGAATGGAAAAGTGAGGAAATCCAGGTCGCCGTCATCGGTCAAAGCGGGGAGAATCTCATCCGTTTCTCCGCGATACAGAACGGCAAATACGATGCCTGGGCCCGGACGGGGATGGGTGCCGTAATGGGTTCCAAGCTATTGAAAGCCATCGTGATTCGTGGCAAAGGCGGAATCAGGGTCGCAGATAAGAAAGCGTTTAAGCAAGTGTCGCGGGAGATGCGGCAGATGATCATCGATTCTCCCTTTTTTGAGGCAGTAAGCAAATACGGCTCCATGGCGGCGGCGGGAGTATATGGAAAATTCGGCGCCCTCCCGGTAAAAAATTACCAAACAGGGGTTATCGAAGATTGGTTTCAAACCCGCGGCTTCAAGGTCTTAGAGCAATACAGTGATCAAAAGATGGCCTGCCCCGCATGCCCTGTCGGATGTGCCCATTGGGCGGTGGTCAAGGAAGGAGCCTATGCGGGTTTGAAAATCAAGGGCATCGAAATCACACCCGTCTTCGAGATCGGCGCCAAGCTCTTCGTCCATGACATGGATGGGATTCTGCAATGTGCTGCCATATTCCACCGTACCGGTACCGATATCGTTTCGGGATGCGGTACGATCGCCATGCTCATGGAACTGTATCAACGGGGATTGATCAGCGAAGACACAATCGGATTTCCCGTGCCGTGGGGCGACGTCGAGACCATCTGCAAACTCATCAGGATGATTTCCAAACGGGAAGGCATCGGGGACATTCTCGCGGAGGGGGCAAAGAAAGCCAATTTGGCTTTGACCGGTAACGATGATTATGCCATGACGATCAAAGGCCTCGAGATTCTCAGCTTCGATCCCCGCTCGCGATGGTCGGTCTGGACGTTTGGCATCCTGACCAACACCCGCGGAGGTGACAACCTGCGGACGAGAAACCCCGTGGAAAATTTGCGCTTTCCCTCGCTGCCGGATGATTACCGTACAGAGCCATTCGGATTTCCCGAGGAGTTTTACAACAAGATAGATATGCCTGAAAATGTGAAGAGAAAAATTATCAACCCGGATAGAAAAACCACCGACATCATTCTAATGGAAAAATGGTCGGAGGATTTGATAGCGATTTTCAATGCGATAGGAATCTGTACCCGTCCTCCCTCTCTCCAGGCCCAGGGGCCGACCAGTATTGCACGCATGTTGCGGGCATGTCTGGGGTGGAATATCGATGCCGAAGAAGTGATGCTGATGGGGGAACGCATATGGAATCTACAGCGTCTCTACAACTTGCGGGAAGGGGAAAAGAGAGAAGATTCCCTCTTCCCCAAACGCTTTTACCGGGAAAAGCTTCCTGATGGCCCGGCCAAGGGGATGGCGATCGACCCGGATCAGGTCAACCAAATGCTGGATGACTATTACGAAGCGAGGGGCTGGGATCGGAAAACGGGTGTTCCCAAGGAAGCCAAGATAGCGGAGCTGGGATTGGGTGACGAATGGTTCTCCGTCGTTCTGCCCTGATCATGCCGCCCTGAGATTGTCCCCGGGGAGACGGGCAGAATGAAGAACGGGATTGATCGTTCAGTTCGAACCCATTAACCGTAAAAGATCTTTCTGGACGCCACGCAGGATCCATCCGCCTGGCCCTTCGGCAGACGTGGGCTCTTTGAGCAGGGCCTTCCGGAGATCTTTTCCCTTTGCGATCATGCCCATCAGCCCGCCTACACGCTCAGTGCGTCCCAAGGCTTGGACACCGATCAGGCTTTGATCCTTCAGGACCATCCAGAGCTCTCCCCAGGGACCTTTTCTATGAAGGACCCTTGCCTCGTCCCGGGGAACCTCGGACGCCAGGATACCGACGGAAGCTGCCGTCTCGTCGAAGACATTGACCGTGGTCAGGTTCAGGCTTCCAGGGTATCTTCGGAGTGCTCCGGCCGCATTGGCGCCGGCGATTCGGCCCTGGAGCCGGGCGTTGTGCCAGAGCATGAAAAGGCCCCTACGGCCCGTAATAAGGTCTTCGGATTCCACTCAGTCCCCGCAGGCCCAGACCCGCTCCCGGCTCGTTTTCATCTGCCGATCGACCTGGATCCCGCCGGAGGAGCCAAGGGCCACCTCATCCTTTTTTACAAGGCTTAGCTCCGGCCTCATGCCAATGACCAGGACCACGGCATCTGCGGCCAGGGTGCGCCGATCCGTCTTTACACCCTCTGCGTGGGTCTTTCCCGTGATCTCCAGAACCCTCTCACCCAGGAAGACATCAATGCCGTGGTCTTCCAAACGTTTTTTCAGGACAGCGGCCAGTGGTGCATCGAATAGGCGTGGCAGGACGCGGTCCAGCAGCTCGATAAGGGCAACGGTCCAGCCCCGGCGGCGCAAAGCGATGGCCGCCTCGATCCCGACGGGGCCCGTGCCCACCATAACGGCAGCGCTTCCCTGAGCCGCCCGGAGCATCTCTGCATCCTGGAGGTTTTTAAGGGCAACGACACCCTGCTTGCCGAATCCGGGCAGATCCGGAACGAAGGGGCGGCTTCCCGTAGCGATAACCAGTCGATCATAACGGAGGTTCCCGTCATCAAAGTGGAGCAGTTGCTCTTCCGCAGACCAGTCCATAACCCGACTCGATAAGAGCAACTCGATTCCGGCCTTTCTGAAGTCCCCCGCCGTCCTTAAAATAACCCGATGATAATACCACCAACACCTCTTTCAGCGGGGATACAGTTTCCTGGCAGCGGCGCGTTTCTTGTCGATCTCAGACTGGTCCCTGTCCACAAACCGGATGGCGCCGGCCGGACAATACTTCACGCAGGTCGGATCCCCCTGGCAGAGGTCGCAGCGCAGCGCTTTTTTCTCGAGGCCGTCAAAGCCGGCCCCGAACATAGGGCAGACGGAAACACAGCCCCCGCAACCGACGCAAAGCTCCCGGTCCGGGATGATCAGGCCTGTCGACTCCTCACGCTTGATCGCATTGACAGGACAGACCAGGGCACAGAGAGGCTCTTCGCAGTGCTGACAGAACACAGGCAACGCCCCTTTTTCTCTTTCCCAGAGCAGGACATGTATCCGTGACCGGGAGGGGTCGCTCACCCGCTCTTTTTTGACCGAGCATACGACCTCGCACAGTTTGCACCCCATGCAGCGTTCGCTGTCAACCGCCAAGACTTTGGCCACCGTTCACCTCAGAAAAAAAAGATCGGGCGTTCCATCCAACCCCAGACGTTCAAGGATTTCGGGGGTTGGCCTGCCCTGTCTATCCCACCCATGGACTTGGCAGTACAACTCCCACGCCGATCCGGTCAATGGCGAAAACCCGGTAATCTCCCGATGTCCCTTGAAGAGCTGTCCCATTTGTGCCCATGAAAATCCTTCTCTGATATTGAAGAGCTGCTCCTGATTGAATATCCGTTCGCCCGTTCTCATCAGTTCTGAAGGAAGATAGCCAAGTCCCGTTATAGCCTCCAGAAGCAGGCTGTACACCTCCCATTGCGGCATCTCCGATGAAAGAAGGTCCGCTGAACATCTCATGATTCCGAGAGAGTCGGTCAGGGCCTGTAGACATTCGTCCTCGTAGATCTTCTGAATGATATCCCGGCTCGATTGATCTTCCGCATCCGGGAGTGGGGAAAGGGCCATCAGCTCTCCGAGATAGCGCAGGGCCTTATCGGGATCTTCTATCTCGATGGGCATGG
>MICJ01000099.1:17331-39556 GCA_001830835.1 Syntrophobacterales bacterium GWC2_56_13
CTTGAGGTTCTTGGATTTCATCAGAAGGCCCAGTTCGGAGGCTTCCAGGCCATGCACAGCATCGGTTCTCAATTCGAGGGGTGTCGGAGGCCCCTCGCCCGGCGTTCCCACACTGAGCACCTGTGCATTATCCTCACCCAGCGTATCGCGGATGACGCCCCGAGCTCCGAGAGAGTCTGAGTCCCAGAACGGGGCTGCATCGCAGATCTCGATTTTTCCGTCTTGCACGCCGAGGTAAACGGGCCCGTCGGCCCTACCCCGGATCACCAGGTGATCGAAACCGGCAAAGCGAAATTCCGCTCCGAAAAAACCGCCCAGAATAAGGCTTCCGGCCATACCGCTCAAAGGCAACCTCCCGCCGATATGGATCACCCCGGCCGCCAGGGGCGCCGGGGTCCCAGCAAGCACCCCGGCCCCCAGGACCAGGATATTGCCGGGATCCCATGTGTCGAGACCGGTTTCCGTCAGGTTATACAGAAGGTGCATGTCAATCCCTCGCCCCCCGAGGCAGGATTCCCGAAGTTGCTGAGGGATTTCCTTGATCTCCACCTTTCCGGATTTGAGATCGACAAAGGCTGCCTTACGCCGAAGCGCCATAGGAATCATCCCGCCTTGCGCGAAGAAGTGCTGTTATCATGAACAATACAGAACGAAGCACCCTGACAGGCATCGGCTGCCAGAACGAGCCCCTATGAAAATGCGGCCCTGAGAGGGCTATACATTTTTAAACATGCAGGTGTTCTCGCCCTGCTCCACGATGACATCATTCTGGTTCTTGACGACCCACTTGTAGTCGACGATCACCTGGGTGCCTGATTTGGAGACACGGTTGCCCGTGATTTCGATTTCCGTCCTCAGCGTGTCATAGGGATAAACCGGGGCGAGATATTTTACCTTGTCCGTACCCAACTGGACGATAACGTCATCCAAAAGGCCATCGGTGATGAGGTTGCCCAGAAAGATCGCCATCGCAAACTGCCCCGGGGCTACGCTCCCTTTGACGCGCAGCGCCTGGTGTTCGGGGCTTGCCTTTACCCATTCGTCACTGGCAAAAATGGGGAGCTTCATCCCTGTGGCGGCGCAAAAATTCTCGATTTCGGTGCGGGTGACGATTCTGGACGAAGTCGCGTATTTATCACCGACCTTCATGTGCTGAATGCGCAAATTTCCCATATAACCTCCTTATTTAATGAAACAGCATTCAAATCCTTCCCGTATCTTTAACACAGATACCGGAATGGGATCAAGCACCTTCTAACTGAACCACTCCGCCCACAGAATGGAGGATGTTGAACAGCGATGAGGGGGATTACATCCCCGTCCACAGGATGTGGTATTCTGGGGCGCGGTAAAGGTTCTGATTCCCCCACCTGAATCTGGACCAGTTTTCTGGGGGGCAGATCAGATATTTATACCCTCCCAGACCAAACCATGATAAGGGAGACCCAAAGTTTTTCAAATCATTATTGAGGGATTATGGATATGGCAGGTGGAACAGAAAGTGCGTGGACAACACTGGAGAAGCTGCCTTGTGAGGAGGTTTGCAGAAATGCCGACGCCCGGTTTGTCCCTTCCGCAGATTCGTACGCACTGAGTTGCTTTGGCCAAGAGATCCTCGTCTGCCCGGCCAGGCGAGAAATAACTTCGTTTTCCCCTATCACGGCCACCCTTCTCGACAGGCTCCGATATTTCTCGGAGCTGTCGATCCTCTGGTATCTTGCGGGCGCCAGAGACATACCCTTTTCCGGAAAATTGATCCGGCCGTCGGATCTGAAGGCCGGCCAAATCTTTACAGTTGGCTCCCATGTCCTGCCTTTGGATAAGCTTGCCCGGAAGTACGGCGACGACGTGGAGGGGTTCCTTGCGCGAGGACGAGATCTATGCGGTGAAAATGCCGGCCTTGGCGATGCCTCTCTGCGTCTGCTGCCTTTTCCGCGTGTGCCTGTTATCATTGTGCTGTGGAGGGCATGCGAGGAGTTCAATGCCCGCGCCGATCTGCTGTTTGATTCCTCGTGTCAACTCCATCTCCCCCCGGACATTGTCTGGGCAACGGCAATGATAAGTGTCCTTATGATGTAAGATCATGGGGAGACAGGGAAAAGCCCTATCCGGAGCCGGGGCATGAAAATACGACTTTCGTAAACGACCCCTCATGTCCCGCAGGCATACGGGAAGGGGGCGCCCCACTCTTGCCTGAAGGGGGGGGGGAGGTGGGTACCCTCCCCTACCCCCCTATATCTGACCCCCATTTTTTCACTTTTTTCTTGACATGGGGAAATTCTTCCTCTATCATCCGCCCCGTTTCGAGGTCCCGGCAGATACCAATAGCCCCAAAAAGTTTTCAGCGGTTTTTGTGCATCTCCTTCCCTCCTAAGACTGTGGGTTGCACAGTGTATACCTGATTCTGCCCGGAAGGGTGAACTTCGACGCACATCAGGGGGTAAGTTGCGTTCTCGGCAGGAATCAAGACCGGAAAGCGGCGGCAGAGCCCCAGAGAAAGTGGTCTTCATTTTATGAAACTTGCGGTAACAGGCAAAGGCGGGGTAGGCAAGACGACGGTGAGCGCACTGCTCGCGAGAGGCTTGCAGAAAGCCGGTCATACTGTAATTGCCATAGATGCAGATCCCGATTCAAACCTTGCCGCAACCATGGGGTATCCCCATCCGGAAACAATCAGACCTCTTGTCGAACTCAAAGACCTTATCGAAGAGAGAACCGGGGTCAAGCCCGGGACAACGGGCGGAATGTTCCGCTTGAATCCCTTCGTGGAAGATATCCCGGAGAAATATGCCGTCGAGATAGACGGTATCAAGGTCCTCGTGGCGGGGGCAGTGAAAAAGGGCGGTTCCGGGTGCTACTGTCCCGAGAACGCATTGGTCCGGACTCTTATTTCCCATCTGCTGGCAGATAAAGAGATTGCGCTCGTGCTCGACATGGAGGCAGGGATCGAACATCTCGGCCGGGGAACCATCGCGGCAGTCGATCACCTTGTTGTCGTTGTCGAACCCGGACGGCGAAGCGTCGAAACGGCCGAACGCATTGCAAAAATGGCCGCAGAGATAGGCCTGAGACGCGTGAGCGTCATCGGAAACAAGATCCGGTCCGAAAGCGACAAGGCATTCCTGCAGAAAACGCTGCCCGGGATGCATTTTGCCGGCTTCCTTCCTTACGATCCCGCAGTGCGTGACGCCGAGATTGAGGGAAAGCCTGTGGCTAAAGCCAGCACCGGCATGGAATCGGTTATTGCGGAAATAATTAAGCATTTTAAAGAAGAAACAAAGTAAGGCACTCCCTTCTTAGGAGACAAGCATGACGACATCTTTGAAAAGGAAACGAACGGTTGATCCGGCTGCACAAAAAGTACTTGACAGAACTGACGCCGGAGGCATCGAGACAGCCTATGACCGGCACGACGAACAGGAACCCCGGTGCGGGTTTGGTGAACTGGGGATATGCTGCCGGATCTGCGACATGGGTCCCTGCAGGATCAGTCCGTTCGCTACAGGGCCGAAACGCGGGATCTGCGGCGCCACGGCAGCAACCATTGCCGCCAGGCATTTGATTCGCCAGGTGGCAGCCGGAGTGGCAGCTCATTCGGATCACGGGCACGACATTGTCAACACGCTGCTGCATACGGCCAATGGTTCTGCGCAAGGTTTTGCGATAAAGAGCCCCGAACGCCTTTACGAGCTCGCCGCGGAATGGGGGGTCTCCACAGAGAAAAAAAGCGTGGAGGAGGTTGCCCGCGAAATGGCGGAACTGGCGTTGCAGGAGTTCAACCGCCAGGAAGGCGAGATTCGTTATCCTTCCCTGCGGGCGCCGAAGGCCACCGTGGAGCGGTGGCGGCGGCTCAATATCCTTCCTGTAGGCATAGAGCACGAAATCGTCGAAACTCTCCATCGGACCCACGAAGGCGTCGATGCCGATTACAAGAATCTGATCATGCACGGCCTGCGGACCGCGATGGGAGACGGCTGGGCCGGCGCTATGCTTGCAACTGATTTCGGCGATGTTCTCTTCGGAACCCCGGAGCCTGTTCGCAGCCAGGTCAACCTCGGGGTCCTGAAAAAGGATGAAGTAAACATCGTAGTACATGGACACGAACCGACCCTCTCAGAAATGGTTGTTGCCGCGAGCCGCGATCCCGAGCTCATCAAACTGGCCAAGGAAAAGGGGGCGAAGGGAATACTGGTCGGAGGAATCTGCTGCACCGCCAACGAAATACTGATGCGGCAGGGCGCCCCGGTCGTGGGAAACTTCCTGAACCAGGAACTGGCGGTGGCCACCGGCGCGGTCGATGTCATGCTTGTGGATGTTCAGTGCATCATGCCGGCGCTTGTCGAACACGCACAGCGTTTCCACACCAAGGTCATCACGACCAGCAAGAAGGCAAAGATTCCCGGCGCCACACATATTCAATTCGATGAACACACCGCTTACGATACGGCAAAGGAAATCGTAAAAATCGCTGTCGACAACTTTCCCAATAGAGGTCCCGTAAACATACCGGACGAGAAAACAGACCTCGTAGCCGGGTTTACCGTGAGGAACACCTTTACGCACCTGGGCGGCCGTTATCGCGCCACGTTCCGGCCCCTCAATGACGCCATCATCTCCGGCAGACTGCGCGGAGTAGCCGCTGTCATCGGCTGCAATAACGTCAAGAAGGTCCAGGACTTCAGTCATCTTACCATGGTTCGCGAGCTTATTGCCAATGACGTCTTGGTTGTGATGACCGGCTGTGCGGCCACGGCATGTGCAAAGGCAGGCCTGCTGCAGCCTGAGGCCGCGGCAAAGTGGGCCGGTAAAGGATTGCAGGAAATCTGCGAGGCGGTCGGCATTCCTCCGGTCCTGCATCTGGGTTCGTGTGTCGACAACAGCCGCGTACTTGTCGCCCTCTGTGAAATGATCCGGGAAGGCGGGCTCGGCAATGAATTGGCGGACCTCCCCATCGCCGGCGCCGCCCCCGAAGCCATGTGCGAAAAAGCCATCGCGATCGGGTTCTACTGTGTGGCCAGCGGCGCCTATGTAAACTACAGCCCGGCAATGCGCGTCTTGGGGAGCGCCGAACTTACCAAGTTCCTTACCGAAGACATAGAAGAAGTCACCGGCGGAAAATTCTCCTTTGAAGGAGATCCGGTAAAAGCGGCGCGGTTGATGATCGCCCACATGGACAAGAAGCGGGCGGCGTTGAAACTCCGTCCCATGATGTATGCCCCGGTTACGCCTGACATCACTAAATAGGGAAAAGCTGTCATGAAAGGTATCATCGTTGTAAAGGTCGACAGGTGCCTCGGATGCAAGTCATGCGAGATTGCCTGTGCCGTCGAACGTTCGCGATCGAAGGTGCTTTCGGAGGCCATTCACGAGCATCCTGCCCCCCCCAAAGGCATCTGGGTGGAGAAGGGGAATACGTTCGTGACGCCCCTCCAATGCAGGCAATGCGAGGATGCTCCCTGCCTCACCGTCTGCCCAACCCACGCCCTGCACCGGGACGACCGGCAAAGCCCCGTCCTGATTGATGGCGGTCTGTGCGTCGGGTGCCAGTTGTGCGTCCTGGCCTGTCCGTTCGGGGTCATCCGCATGGACGACGATTTACACGCCATCATAAAATGTGATCAATGTTCGCAGAGAGTCAGTGACGGAGAAACGCCGGCCTGCGTTGCTTCCTGCCTGACCGGGGCGCTGGAATTCAAGCGCATCGAAGATGTGCTGCAGGAAAAGAAGGAAGCGTATCTGTTGACGATAGAACGCTCCGCGGAAACAAGAGAACTATGATAGAGGATCCCGGACTCCAAATTGACGCCGTTATCGACAGCGCTGTGGCGCTTCACGGCTCCCGTCCCGACTCCCTCATTGCGGTGATGCAGGTGGTTAACGGCGGGCTGGGTTACCTTCCGCGCGAAGCCCTGTACAGGATCTCAGAACGGCTGAAGATTCCCAGTTCCGAGGTGTACCATGTGGCAACATTTTACAATGCTTTCAGCCTCACGCCCAAGGGCCGCCATTCCGTCAAGGTCTGTCTGGGCACTGCGTGTCACGTGCGCGGGGCCCCGCGCATCCTGGACGAGATTCGCCGCTGTCTTGAAATAGAATCCGGTGAAACAACTCCGGACATGGAGTACACCCTCGAAACCGTAAACTGCATCGGCGCCTGTGCGCTGGGTCCCGTGGTTGTCATCGACCAGCACTATTACAGGGCCGAGCCGGGGAAAGTGGATAAACTCTTCAAAGCCTTCGCCGACAGCGGTCTCACCGTGGAAGAGGTCCGTGCGAAGCAGGAAATCCCGGCGGAAGAAGTCGTCCAGAGCCGTTTTGACAGCGGCAAGGTTTCCGTAACCGTGTGCGGCGGCACCGGCTGCCAGGCCTACGGCTGTGAGGCCATTGCTATCGGCATCGAGGAGGAACTTGTCCGTGCCGGGGTGAGGGAAAAGGTTCGATTCGTGCAGACCGGCTGCCGCGGTTTCTGCGAGAAGGGACCCATTATCGTTGTCCAGCCGGAAAACCTTTTTTACCAGCAGGTTACCCTTGCCGATGTGGACGAGATTGTTCTGAAGAGCGTTCTCGGCGGCCAGGCCGTTGAGCGCCTTCTCTACCGCCTGCCCGGTACGGAGACAACTGTCCTGCATGAGGAAGATATCCCGTTTTACGCGCACCAGGACCGCATCATTTTTGGGGACAATGGCCGTATCTCGCCGCAGATAATAGAAGACTATCTCGTGCATTGCAATGGTTACGAAGCGCTGCGCAAGGCTCTGCAGATGAATCCGGACAGCATTATAGACGAGATAACCCGGTCCGGTCTGCGCGGGCGCGGTGGCGGAGGTTTTCCCACCGGCCTCAAATGGGCCACTTGTCGAAAGGCCCACGGGGAGCCTAAGTACGTCATCTGCAATGCCGATGAGGGCGATCCGGGCGCCTACATGGATAGGAGTCTTCTCGAGGGCAACCCCCACCGGGTGCTGGAAGGCATGATTATCGGCGCCTATGCCATCGGCGCCAACGAAGGATACGTCTATGTCAGGAACGAATACCCCCTGGCGGTCAAACACATCGGCATCGCCATCAACCAGGCGCGTGAAAAAGGTTTTCTGGGCCGGAATATCCTGAACAGCGGTTTTGACTTTGACGTGAAGATAGCGCGCGGCGGCGGCGCCTTTGTGTGCGGGGAATCGACCGCATTGATGGCATCCCTGGAAGGAAGAGCCGGCGAGCCGCGTGCGAAATACATCCACACCGTTGACAGCGGGCTATGGGGTAAACCCTCAAATCTCAACAACGTCGAAACCTGGGCCAACGTCCCGTTCATCATCACCAATGGCGCGGATTGGTACGCCTCCATCGGAACCGAGGGCTCCAAGGGGACAAAGATCTTCTCGCTGGTGGGGAAGGTGCTCAACACCGGACTCGTGGAGGTCCCCATGGGCGTGACTCTCCGGAAATTGATTTTCGATGTCGGCGGAGGGATTCCAGACGGAAAACGTTTCAAGGCAGTCCAAACCGGCGGTCCGTCCGGCGGCTGCCTTCCCGAATCACTCCTCGATCTCAAAATAGATTTCGACGAACTTTACAATGCCGGCTCCATGATGGGATCGGGCGGCCTGATTGTCATGGATGAGACATCGTGCATGGTTGATGTCGCCCGGTATTTCCTGAACTTCCTGTCGGACGAGTCCTGCGGCAAGTGCGTTCCGTGCCGTGAAGGCATTGCCGCAATGTTTAATATCCTGACCGACATTTGCGAAGGACGGGGGACAAAAGAACATATGCCGCTTCTGCAGGAGCTTGCTGAAGCCACCGCTCAAGGTTCCCTCTGCGCCCTTGGCGGTTCGGCGGCAAACCCGGTTTTGAGCACGCTCAGGTATTTCCCGGAAGAGTATCGGGCCCATATCGAAGAACACAAGTGCCCGGCTAAGGTATGCAAAGCGCTGATTACATTTAATATTTTGGCTGATAACTGCACCGGCTGCGCGGCCTGTGTACGAAAGTGTCCGCAGAAAGTGATTTCAGGAAAGAAAAAAGAAGCGCATGTGATTGACCAGTCCGGCTGTATAAAATGCGGCGTGTGCTTCGATACATGCCGGTTCCAGGCAATTGAAGTAGAATGAAGAGACGGCAGTTGGAATGAAAGAGACGAAGAACATTATTTTTACGCTCGATGGTCGTGAAGCGGAGGCTCGCCCCGACGAAACGGTGTTGAGCGTGGCAAAGCGTCTTGGCGTCGATATCCCCGCGCTTTGTCATCATCAGGCCGTAACGTCTTACGGGGCTTGCAGGCTTTGCGTTGTTGAAGTCAAGAAAGGCAAACGGACCAGGATTGTAACCGCCTGCATTTATATTCCTGCTGACGGCGACGTCGTTGAGACCGGCAATGAACGCGTGAACAAACTGCGTCGTATCATCTTGGAACTTCTCCTGGCCCGCTGCCCGGAAGTGGACCTGATCCGCTCTCTGGCCGGGCAATACGGGGTCGATGCGTCATCCCGCTTCCGGGTGTCGGGTTCTGCCGGCGCCGGCGAGCGCTGCATCATTTGCGGGCTCTGCGTAAGGGTTTGCGCAGAGGTGATGGGACAGCATGCGATTGGTTATGCCAATCGGGGCGGCAAGCGGATGATTGCCACCCCTTTTGAGACACAGACGGAAGATTGTATCGGGTGCGGAGCCTGCGTGTTCGTGTGCCCGACGAATGCACTTCATCTTGAGGATATTGGCGGGAAAAGGGTCATGAAAGAACTCTATACCTCCATGCCGATGATGAAATGCACCGGTTGCGGCAGGGAATTTGCGACTGAGAAACAGATCGAAAAAGTCCGGCATTGTCTGCCGGCGGCACATGACAAGATCGCAATGTGTCCATCCTGCCGCAGGGCTGCATTCCGTGATGCGGCCGGGCAAGCGTTGATTTAAATAATAATTACAGGAGTAACTGATTATGTCGAAGATTATTGCGAGCGCTGCCATCAGAGGCTCAAACAAGATCGCCCTTCAGGCCGAGCAATTTGTCGAGAAAGCGCGAACCGAGAAAAGCGAAGACGTAAAAATCGGATTCCCGGATACAGCCTACTTTCTGCCGATGGCATACGCTCTCATGGGCCTGGAAATCAAGACTCTGGGCGATCTCAAGCCTGTCCTTGCCCATATTCGCGAACTTCTGTCCCAGGAGCCGGCCGGAAAGCTGTGGTTTCCCTACCTCGGCTCAACACTCGACGCCGGCATCGCAACGCTTCTTTCCGAGGAAATCATTACCGTCCTGCGTTACCTCTATAATGAAGAGCCGCAGCCGGGCTGCAACGGATTTTTCACAGACACTATCCTGCGTACACTCGGCATTCAGCTTGTGGACGGCAGGATGCCCGGGTTTGCCGCCATTCTTGGAGCAGCGCCGGACAATAAAACCGCTGTCTCGATAGTTCGCGATCTCCAAAAACGGAGCATCATGGTGTTTGCAGGTTCTTCCACAAACGGCAAGAGCATTATCGACCAGCTTGCTGAAGAAAAAGTCGAAATGGGATGGGATACCTACATCGTACCGTACGGCAGGGACACGATCAGCGCCATTTATCCGCTCAATTTTGCCATTCGGGCCGCAATGACCTTCGGCGGCCTGAAAGCGGGCCAGGCGCGAAAGTGCCTCGAATACTGCAAGAACCGGGTATTTGCCTTCGGGCTTACCCTCGGAGAGGTTGACGACTTTAAATATGCCACCGGCGCCGGTGCGATAAACATGGGCTTCCCCATTATTGCCGACACAGATATTCCCCAGATCCTGCCGACCGGCATCTGCACCTATGAACATGTCGTTCACGAATTCGACTACGAAAAACTGGTACCCCGCTGCATCGAAGTCAGGGGAGTCAAAGTGACGGTCACGGACATCGATATCCCCGTCTCCTATTCCGCCGCCTTCGAGGGCGAGCGCGTCCGCCGCGAGGATATGCATGTCGAATTCGGAGGCAAGAACTCATCGGCCTTTGAATATGTGCGCATGCGCGAAATGGATGAAATCGAAGACGGAAAAATCGAAGTCATCGGACCGGATATCGACACGATAACCCCGGGCGCTCCGATGAATCTCGGGATCGTGGCGGAAGTGGCCGGTCGCGGCATGCAGACGGATTTCGAGTCTCTTATTGAACGGCAGATGCATCATTTCCTGAACTATGCGATGGGTGTTCTCCACATGAGCCAGCGCGATCTTTTGTGGATAAGACTAAACAAAGATGCCTTTGCCAGCGGCTTCAGGCTGAAGCATTTCGGTTCCATTATCCATGCCCGGATTCACGACGTGTACGGCAAGCTTGTCGACAAGGTGAAGGTGACGATCCTGACGGACGACGAAAAGATCAAGGAAGCGCTGGTCGCGGCGAGAAAATCCTACAATGAACGCGATGCCCGGATTGCCGACATGACCGACGAGAGCGTGGACGAGTTCTACTCCTGTTCGCTATGCCAGTCATTCGCCCCGAATCATATCTGCGTGGTCAGCCCGGAGCGTCTTGGTCTCTGCGGGGCCGTCAACTGGCTGGACGGAAAAGCCGGATACAAGATCGATCCGACGGGCGGAAACCAGCCGGTCATCAGAGGGCGCGTCATCGATCCCGTCAAAGGAGAGTGGGAAGGTATCAACGGTTTCGTCTATCAGAATTCCAACCGGACCGTCGAGCGAATGAGCCTTTACTCCCTCATGGACGCCCCCATGACTTCCTGCGGATGTTTCGAGTGCATCCTTGCCCTGGTGCCGGAAGCCAACGGGTTTATGATCGTCAACCGTGAATTCAACGGTATGACGCCGTGCGGCATGAATTTCTCCACGCTGGCGGGATCAGTCGGCGGCGGGAATCAGATTCCAGGTTTCCTTGGCGTGGGACGACTTTATGTCCTGAGCCACAAGTTCGTTTCCGCAGACGGCGGTTTGAAGCGTCTCGTGTGGATGCCCAAGACTCTGAAAGATTTTTATAAAGATCGTTTCGCTGCCAGGGCAAAAGAGGTGGGCGTACCGGACCTGCTGGACATGATTGCCGATGATACAGTGGCATCAACCGCCGAGGAACTCGTCGACTTCCTGACAAAGGCTGGGCATCCGGCTCTGGAAATGGAACCGTTAATGTAGTCAAGCAGGAAAAGACAAGGAGAGTGTTATGGCGCTGAAAGCACTGGATATCTTCAAGCTACTCCCAAAAACAAACTGCAAGAAATGCGGTTGTCCGACATGCCTGGCATTCGCGATGAAGCTGGCCCAGAAACAGGCCAACCTCGACCAATGCCCGGATGTCACGGCCGAAGCAAAGGCCCAGTTGGAAGGTTCCGCCGCCCCGCCCATCAGGCTGGTTACGATAGGAACGGGGAATAGCAAGCTGGAAATCGGCAACGAGACGGTGATGTTCCGGCACGAAGAGTCCTTCTATCATCCTCCCGGCATCGGGGTGGTCATACCGGACAACCTGGATGACAATGAGCTCAACGCCCGGATCGAGGCCGTTGAGAAACTGCAGTTCGTACGGGTGGGCGCCCACATTCGCTCCGACATAGTCGCCGTGGAAAACGTGAGCGGCCAGGCCGACCCGTTCGCTAAAACTGCGGCAGCGGTCCAGAAACTGGACCTGCCGACGGTCCTTATGTCAAAAGAGCCTGCGAACATAGACAAGGTGCTGGAAAGCTGCAAGGACAAGCGGCCTTTGATTTACGGTGCATCTGCTGATAACTGGGAGAAGTATGCGGCCATTGCCAAAGAAAAACAGTGCCCGCTTGCCGTTTCCGAAGCCGATCTGGATAAGCTTGCGGCTCTGACGGAGAAGGTCAAGGCTGCCGGCGTGGAAGACATCATCCTGGATTTGACCTCCGCGGGCATATCGGAAACGCTTCAGGCATTGACCGCGGCAAGGCAGCTGGCGCTCAAGAAGAATGTGCGCTCTCTCGGTTACCCCTCCCTGGCAATCAGCAGCAGCGCGCAGACCGCTGGGGAACAGGTTGCGGAATGCTGCACTTATATTGCCAAATATGCGGGGATCGTTCTTACCGGCCTGCATCATCCTGAATACATTCTGCCTCTCCTGACGCTCAGGCAGAACCTGTATACCGACCCGAGGAAGCCCATCCAGGTGGAACCCAAGCTCAACCAGGTCGGTACTGTCACGACGACATCTCCGCTGTTGATCACCACCAACTTCTCGCTTACCTACTACACCGTTGAAGGGGAGGTTGAGGCGAGCCGTATCCCGTCCTTTATAGGAGCGATCGACACGGATGGGACTTCCGTGCTCACCGCCTTTGCGTCCGACAAACTGACCGCCGAAAAGATTGCCGCATTCCTGAAATCAGATGCCGTCAAGGATAAAGTGACCCATAAAAAGGTGATCATACCCGGCTATGTGGCGGTAATGAGCGGCGCCTTGGAGGAAGAGTCGGGGTGGAAGGTGCTTGTCGGGCCAAGGGAAGCCAGCGGACTTCCCAAGTATCTCAAGACCGTCTGGAAGAGTGAATGAAAACCTATTCGGTCACATTCCTGCCTGATGAGAAGACCGTCCAGGCCGCCGCGGGGAAATCCGTTCTCGAGGCGGCAATTGTCGCCGGCATTCCCCTCAACAGCGTGTGTGCAGGGGAAGGCGTCTGCGGGAAGTGCCGCGTCATAGTGAAAGCAGGCAAGGTTGAAGCGGAGCCGAACGGCTTCCTGACGCGGCGGGAAATACAGCGCGGAATGGCTCTGGCTTGCCGCACTTTCATTCAGGGCAACGTCGTCGTCGAGATTCCTCCCGAATCAAGGATCAGCGGGATTCCTCAGCTGGCAAGCGAGGATGCGATCCGGTTCGGCCGGATTTCCGAGCGCGTGGGCGATGGGGCCGCTTTCCCCCGCAATCCGCTTTCCGGTAAAGAATACCTCGAACTCCCGGAACCGAGCCTTACGGACAATATCGCCGACCAGGAGCGCATCTACCGCGAGTTGCAGGGGCGAAGAAACCTGCCGGCAATGCAGATGGGGCTTTCCATACTTCAGAAACTTCCGGAACTCCTGAGGGAGAGCCGTTGGAAGGTCACCGCCCTCCTGGGATACCGGGGCGGAACCACTGAGGTCATTGAAATCGAACCGGGAGATACCACCGCCAGACATCTGGGCATCGCCCTTGATGTGGGTACAACGACGGTTGTTGCCCATCTTGTGGATCTGCAGTCGTCCGAGACGCTGGCCACCAAAGCGAAATACAATTCCCAGATATCTCTCGGAGATGACGTAATCTCCAGGATCATGTACTCAAGAACGAATGAGCGGCTGAAACAGTTGCGCGACCTGGTCGTAAACGATATAAACGATCTGATCACAGGGCTCGTTATGGACGCCAAGGTTAAGTTTCACGATGTCGCCTATATCGTTTGCGCCGGCAACACAACCATGGTCCATCTTCTTCTGGGACTCAATCCGGCGAACATCCGCCGCGAACCGTATGTGCCGTGTGCGGTGATGCCGCCGGTAATAAGGGCGGCTGAAATAGGGATCAAGATCAACCCGAGGGGGCTGCTGCTGGCCCTGCCCTGCGTATCGAGCTACGTCGGCGGCGACGTGGTTGCCGACGTCCTGGTTACAGGCATGACCGATTCGACGGACCTTTCGCTTCTTATCGATCTGGGCACAAACGGAGAACTGGTCATCGGAAACTCCGACTGGCTGGTATGCTGTTCCGCTTCTGCCGGCCCGTCGTTCGAAGGAGGCGGGATAACCTGTGGCATGCGGGCGACAGATGGCGCCATCGAGCATATTTCGCTCCTTCCCGGCGGGGAGACAGCGGAGTGCAGCGTCGTCGGCGGTGGTAAACCTTTGGGAATATGCGGGTCGGGCCTGATCGATGCCATCGCCGAACTGCTGAGAAACGGCTGCATCGACAGGCGAGGCCGCTTTGTTTCAAAGGGATGCAGCGCCAAAATGATCAGGGAGACGGAGTCGGGAGAAAAGGAATTTGTCATCTGTCCGGGCAAAGGCACGGTGCTGGGAAAAGACATTGTGCTGACCGAGGCCGACATCGACAATCTCATCCACAGCAAAGGTTCGATATACATGGCGGCCGAGTGCCTCCTGGCCCATGTTGACCTGACTTTCAACGATATAAAACACATTTACATAGCCGGCGGGTTCGGCAACTACCTGAATATTGAAAGAGCCGTGGAAATCGGGCTCCTGCCCGATGTCGACCGGAACAGGTTCCATTTTGTCGGCAACGGTTCGGTGCAGGGCGCAAAGATGGCTTTGCTGTCCCAGGATGCGCTGCACTATATCCAGGTGAGGATAGCGGGAGCGATGACGGACTTCGAGCTGAGTTCGGACCACAAATACATGAATGAATACTCTTCATGTCTGTTTCTCCCGCACACAAACATCGAGAAGTTTCCTTCCCTGAAAAAAAAGAACCGAAATTTAAGCGAGGGAGCAAGGAACAGCCCATGAATTTGAGAATAGCAATTGCAGGGAAAGGCGGAACGGGCAAGTCGACCTTTTCAGCTCTGTTGTGCCGAAGCCTGCTGGCGAAAGGAATCAAGCCGCTGCTTGCCGTGGATGCAGACCCGAACAGCTGCCTCCCGGAGAAGCTTGGAGTAGAAGTGGAACAGACTATCGGAGACCTCCGCGAAGAACTCCGGCAAGAACCAGAAAAGAAACCGGCCGGCATCCCCAAGGGCGAATGGATGGAAGGCATGATCAACAGGGCGATTACCGAATCGACCGGAATGGACATGGTGGTCATGGGCCGCCAGGAAGGTCCTGATTGTTACTGTTTCATCAACAACCTTCTTCGACAGTGCCTGGAGCAGATAGGCAAACAGTACAAAGCCGTTGTGATCGACAATGAGGCGGGTCTGGAGCACTTAAGCAGGCGGTCCAACGGAAGCGTGGAAGTACTGGTCGTTGTCGCGCATCCGACAATTACCGGGGCGCGAACGGCAGTCCGGATCATGGAGCTTGTGAATAGCCTTCATCTTGACATCGGCGACTGCTTCCTTGTCCTGAATGAATCAGACACCCAGCTTGACGCCGACCTGGCAATTGAGTTCGCACGCACGGGGCTCGATATCATCGGCTCCATTCCCACCGATCCCTTAATCCGCGACTTTGAGTTGAAGGCGCAATCATTAATGACTGTGCCCGCCGGTTCAAAGGCCGCCATGGCCGTCGATGAAATTCTGCAGAAGATTCTTGAGAGGAGGAACGCATGAAAATGCTGGAAGAAGCAAGGGGAAAATGGGTTGGTTCATTGAACGAGGTCGTCATCGGCGCCACCAAGCAACAAGGCGGCACCCGCACATCGACTGTAACGGTCGGCGGCGAGAAGACCCTGCCGTTTTTGGCATACGAAGGTCCGACCAAGAATCGCCCCGTTGTGGCGATGGAGATCTGGGACCGCGAACCGGAAGACTGGCCGAATTCCCTGATGGAGGCGCTGGGCGACGCCGTAAAGTCCCCCGCTGAGTGGGCGAAAAAGTGCGTTGAGGAATTCTGCGCGGAAATGCTCTGCCTACATCTCATGGGGACGCATCCCGATTTCGGCAACGCTTCGCCGCAATCTGCCGCCGCAGTTGTAAAATCGGTGCTGGCAGCCACCGGAGTGCCGCTGATCATATGGGGCTGCGATCACGACGAGACAGACAACGAGGTCCTCCCCCGCTGCAGTGAAGCGGCAAAGGGCGAGAAGTGCCTTATCGGTGCAGTCAAGGAGGACAACTACAAGACGCTGGTCTCGTTCTGCCTTGCAGACGGCCACTCGCTCATTGGGTTGAGTCCCATCGACATCAACATTGCCAAGCAGGTCAATATTCTGGTTTCGGAAATGGGCTTTCCGTTGGACAGGATGGTAATGTATCCGACAACCGGTGCGCTTGGTTACGGATTGGAGTACGTATACTCCATCCAGGAACGGAGCCGTGTTGCAGCTCTCGGCGGCGACAAGATGATGTCCATGCCTGTCATCTGTATGGTCGGTCAGGAATCATGGCGCACCAAGGAAGCAAAGGCCAGTGCCGAAGAAGCTGCGGGGTGGGGTGATGAGAATACCAGAGGGGTGTTCTGGGAGATTGCCACCGCGACAGCCCTTCTCCAGGCCGGCAGCGACATCATGGTCATGAGACATCCGGCGGCAATGACTGCAATAAAGAATGTCATTAACAAACTCGTGAAATAGAGGGGGGGAAACCATGTTTGTCATAGGCGAGAGAATAAACGGAATGTTCACGGATATAGGCAATGCAATCGCCGCCAGGGACAAGAAACCTGTCCAGGCAATGGCCGAAAAGCAGCTGACAGCCGGCGCCTCCGCGTTAGACATCAACGTCGGAACGCGTGTCCCCAAAGCAGACCGACCGGCAGTCATGAAGTGGCTGGTGGAGGCGGTGCGCGAAGTAACCGATAAATGCCTTTCTATCGACAATCCGGGCCTCGAAACAATGCGCCAGGGCGTGGCAGAAGCAGCGAAGGGGGGTCTTCCCGTGATTATCAACTCGACCATCGGTCAACAGGATCAACTGGAAGCGTTCATGGCGCTGGCAAAAGAATTCGATGCCGGGATAATCGGACTCTCCATAGATGAGAAGGGCGTCGCCGCATCCACCGATGCAAAGGTTGAAATAGGCATGCGCACGATTGCCGCAGCCATGGAGGCCGGGGTGCCGGTTGAAAACGTATACCTGGACCCGATAGTTCTTCCTGTGAACGTCAACCAGACGGCGCCGGGCATCGTGATCGAGACCATAAGCCAGTTAAAGATGCTTTCAGACCCGGCGCCTCACGTAGTCGTTGGCCTTAGCAATCTCAGCCAGGGAGCTCTGGAAAGACGTTTGATCAACAGAACCTTCCTCGTAATGGCGATTGCCGCCGGCCTGGATGCAAGCATCCATGATCCGCTCGACGATGAGATGACCGACGCCATGATTACAGCCGAGTTGCTGCTCAACAAAACAATTTACAGCGACTCGTTCCTGAAGGCATACCGGCAGAAATAAATCACCATCGACACTGTCGGTGAGATTCAGTGGAAAATATCTCCTTTTGCAGGCTCTTTTACCATGTCGGCCCGCCAAAGGTGTGGGGGTAGGAAACTCTGATAATGAAGAGGGAAACGCAATTCAAACGGTGCCCCGGCAGTCTCGTCTTCATGCAGCCCAAGCCGGAAATAGTTCCCTGCGTGGCCTGCGGCGCCGATACTGAAATCTGGAGTGACGAAGCCGAGGGCAAATGTCCTGCCTGCGGGGCTGCCGTTGTCCGGTATGCCAGTCAATCGTGTGTAGACTGGTGCAGGTATGCCAGGGAATGTCTCGGCGACGACAAATATAAGCAATATGGCCAGATGAAGGCGGCGATGAGGAAACATGCGCTGCTCAACGCGCTGGAGCAGTATTTCGGGAAGGGCGGCGAGCAGGTTAAGCACTCAAGGAAGGTTGTCGGCTATGCAGAGCTGATCCTTGCCGAGGAGTCCACCGCGGACCCCAACGTGGTATTTGCGGCGGCAACTCTGCTTGCTACGGGGGGAAAGAGTACACCGGCAGGGCAAGGTTCTGCTCCTGCTGACGCACAGGAAAGTGAAGGCACGTCTGTTGCCCGGGAAATCCTGAAGACGTTAGGTTATACTGAAGATTTTATTTCGGAAGTATGTGACATTATCGAGAATAAAAATAGCGTCCGGGGGAAAATCAACTTCATGATTGTCTGCGACGCCGCTCTTCTTGCAAATTCGGAGGAAACACTTGCCCGCGCTGCAGCCGGTTCCAGCGACGATTCTTTCCTCCAATTATTTATGACCCGCGGCGGCCGAAGGATTGCGGAGAAAGGGGTTGCGCTGTCCACCTGACCCCTCTCTTTTTGATTTTCCCTCCCCGCCGGTCCGTCCTGTCTTCATCGCTTCATGTGCGCGCCCCGTCTTCCCGCCCGGCTTATGTCCGGCGGAATTCCGGCCGGATCAAAAGCACCGGCGCCGGGGACTCATGCAGCACCCTGAGCGCCACGCTGCCGAACATCAGCTTTTTCATTCCGGTATAACCGTGGGTGGCGATGACAATCAGATCCACGCCGTTCTGCCTGGCGTAATCGACAATGGCTTGCGCGGCCCGACCTTCCAGTATCTCCGTTTTGACCTTGATCCCTTTCGCGCTGAGCTTTGCCTGCAGGTCGACAAGATACTTCTGGAATTTGTTGAATTGATCATTCTTGAGAGCGTTAAAATCAACGCCTTCAGCGAGATATAACGAAGGGATATCGATGACGCTCAAAAGGACGACTTCCCCCACATAACCTCCCTCTGCCAGGCCTCTAACCTGTGCTAAAGCGCCCTCGGCCAGATCCGAACCGTCAAGAGGAATCAGGACTTTTTTATACATCTGACACACCTCCTTTCTTGTACCCGGCACTATTGTTTGTCGAAAACACCCGTTCCCTCGAACTGAGCGATAATATAATGCGGTAATGACCTCCCCCCCGATGGGTTCCCCTTTGCCCGGCGGGACCGTCAGCATCCTTTGCTGTGAATTCCCTTTTAATTATGTATAGTATAGAAGCATCCGTCTTGCATGTCAAAGAGATTCAGTGCAGCGATATGCGGTGTGAGGATTGCGATCTCCTTTCATTCTTTACCGATCGCCAACGGAATATGGTATAAGAAATATCGAGGACCTTTCCCACTGGGTAAAGGTCCTTGCGGCAAAGGGTCTCGGAGTAAAGAGTAAGGAGGTTTTCATGCATCTCGCTTCACACCTCACATTATTTTCGGAGATCATCCGGGAACTTTTCGGGGGCGAGCACGGCTTCGCCCAGCTGACGAACGGCCAGTACTCGACGGAAAACCTCGTCCGTTCCGTACTGAAGATGGAGAGCTGAGATGGCCTCGTCCGCCACGGAACGAACGGGAAAATGGCCGGTCCACGGCTGGATCGGCCTCGCCCTGATCGCCGTCTTCTGGACTCTGAACTGGTCGCTCCCCGGGCTGACCCACTGGGGTTTCTTCCCCCTCTGGCTCGGATACGCCCTTACCGTTGACGCCCTCGTTTTCCGCCGGAAAGGCCACTCTCTCCTGACCCGCAGCCCGGCCGCTTATGCAGGTCTCTTTCTCGTGTCGGCGCCTGCCTGGTGGCTCTTCGAGCTGATCAACCTCCGGACGCAGAACTGGCTCTACCTGGGGGAAGAGACCTTCACGACCCTCCAGTATGCACTCTTCTCGACGCTGAGTTTTTCCACGGTCATTCCAGCCGTCTTCGGGACGGCGGAACTTGTGGGAATCTGGGGCCGGCTGAAGCCGCCCGGCCCAGGCCCGGTCATCCGGCCGACACCTCCCGTACTGGGCGGGATGTTCGCCGCCGGCGGCCTCATGCTGCTCCTTTTGCTTTTCTGGCCAACCCATTTCTTTCCCCTTGTCTGGTGTTCCGTTTACTGCCTCCTCGAACCGCTGAATGTGAAATTAGGGAACCGCTCGCTCTTCGACGATCTCGCCCGGGGAGATTGGCGGCCGGTCATCGCCCTCGGCGCGGGTTGCCTCATCTGCGGCTTCTTCTGGGAGATGTGGAACTTCTACTCCTATCCAAAGTGGGTCTACCGGATTCCCTACGCCGATCGGTATCACCTCTTCGAAATGCCGCTGGCGGGGTATCTCGGCTACCTGCCGTTTTCCCTGGAACTGTTCGCCCTTTACCATCTGGTCGCGGGGCTCTTCCTTCCGGGGGGAAACCGGCATTATCTCCGTCTGATCGACGCGGAAAGCTGAACGGACCATGACCCTCTTTACGATTTTTTTCTCCTCCTTCCTGATCGCCCTCTCCGGGGCGATGATGCCGGGGCCGCTTCTCACGGCCGCCATCGGCGAGGCTTCACGGCGGGGGTTTATCGCGGGTCCGCTGCTTGTCGCCGGCCACGGCATACTGGAACTCGTTCTGGTCGCCGCCCTCCTCCTCGGCCTCGCACCGTATCTCCAACAGCAGGAAGTCTTTGTCGCGATCGCCCTTGCCGGCGCAGCCATTCTCTTCCGGATGGCATTCGGGATGTTCCGATCCTTGCCCTCCCTCAGCCTCCGCCTTGAAGCCGGCGCAGCGCAGCGTGGAAACCTGATCTTCACCGGAATCATTTTGAGCGCCTTCAACCCCTACTGGGTCATCTGGTGGGCCACCATCGGCCTGGCCTATATCCTCCACTGCCGCCGGTTCGGCCTTGCCGGCATTCTCTTTTTTTTTGCCGGCCACATCCTGGCGGATTTTGCCTGGTATTCGGCAGTGACGGGCGCCGTGGGCGGGGGCAGGCGCTTTCTGAGCGATCGCCTCTACCGGGCGATCATCGGCGGCTGTGCGGTCCTGCTCGTTTTCTTTGCCGGATATTTTTTCCATGTCGGTCTGCAGAAGATCCTTTCCTGACCGCGCGGGACGACAAGCCCGGCGATAAAGAGCGGCAAACGACGATCAGCCTGCTGTTGCCAATCCCTGTGTCTTCTGGTAGTGTGATGGCGCTGCACACATCATGGAAGGAGAAAGGACTATGTTTGCGGTCATCATGGCCGGGGGCAAGGGGGCGCGATTCTGGCCCCGGAGCCGGGAGAAGATGCCCAAGCACCTCCTGGACATCCTCACCGAGCGGACGATCATCCGCGAGACCGTCGACCGGATCCTGCCGCTGGTCCCCGCCGAAAGGATCCTGATCGTCACAGGACGGAGCCACGCCGCGGAACTGATCCGCCAGCTTCCCGAGATCCCGGCGGAGAATATCCTCATCGAGCCCGTCGGGCGGAACACCGCCCCCTGCATCGGCCTCGCCGCACTCCACATTCTTAAACGGGTCCCCGACGCAGTCATGCTGGTCCTCCCCTCCGACCACCGGATCGGCAACGAGAAGGCGTTCCGGGGGGTCCTCCAGGCGGCTGCCAATGCGGCGTTCCGAGATGATTCCCTCGTCACGATCGGCATCCGGCCGACCGGACCCGATACTGGCTACGGCTACATCGAGCAAGGGGATCTTTTCTCGACCAGCGGGAATGAGGAGCTCTACCGGGTCCGGTCCATCCGGGAAAAACCGCCCCGGGAACAGGCGGAACAATTCCTTAAGCAGGGCGGATTCTCCTGGAACAGCGGCATGTTCGTCTGGAGGGCCTCAACGATCCTGAAAGCGATCGAACAGTTTCTTCCCGATCTTTATCGGGGACTTCTGCAGATCAGGGAGGCGCTCGGCACGGACCGGGAGGAAGAAGTGGTTGGAACCATCTACGCGGAGCAGAAGGCCGTCTCCATCGATTACGGCGTGATGGAGAAGGCTGAGGCTGTCCTGATCATCCCGGGCGATTTCGGCTGGTCCGATGTGGGAAGCTGGGACTCTCTGTGGGAGGTGACCGGGAAAGACCGGGATGGGAACGCCGTCCGCGGCCCCTTCATCGGCATCGACGCGGGCGACTCTCTGATCCACAGCCCCGGGAAACTCGTCGTCCTGGTCGGTGTCCGGGATCTCCTCGTTGTCGAAACGGACGACGCACTCCTCATCTGCCGGCGGGGGCGTTCTCAGGATGTCCGGAAGGTCACAGAACTCCTCGAACGGGAGGGGCGGAAGGACTACCTTTAGCCGGTATCGCTGTTTGGGCCTACGGCACGGGCACCGCCTTTTCCCGATCATCCCGCCTTCCTCCTCCCCGAAGCGTTCCGTTTTCCTGCACGGGATCGCACCTTCAGGATTCGGTCCTTTCTTCGAGGGAACCGTCTGAAAAATCCAGAGAAAATTTTCGTGAAGCGCCGGACGTCGATTTTCGCCTGCTTGACAGCGGGAGGGCGTTCCTCTATAAGACAATCAGGTCACGGGAAAGGAAGAGTTCTCGCCGGAAGTCGGCAAGGCGTCACACGGGAAATCTCTGCATGGGAATTACGGTTTCGGGAAGGTTCATCCTGGCCTCCGCCTCGCCCCGTCGCATCGAGCTCCTGAGGCTCATGGGGCTCGATTTTACGGTCATGCCGAGCGGCGTCGATGAGGCCTTCCAGCGAGGAGAGACCCCCCGGGAACATGTCCTGCGTCTCTCCGAAGAAAAAGCTCTGACCGTCTCCCTGCTCCATCCCGACGCCTGGGTTCTCGGCGCCGACACGATCGTGATCATCGCGGGAGAGGTTCTGGGCAAACCGGGATCGTTCCCCGAGGCGAAGGAGATGCTGGAAAAGCTGAGCGGTCAGGAACACGAGGTGTTCACGGGCTTCAGCATCGTCCAGCAGGAAACGGGAATTCTGATCCGGGAGGTTGTCGAGTCCT
>MICJ01000099.1:39633-41494 GCA_001830835.1 Syntrophobacterales bacterium GWC2_56_13
GCCTACGCCGTCCAGGGGATGGGCGCCTTCTTCATCAGGGAGATCCGCGGCTCCTACACGAACGTCATGGGTCTCCCCCTCTGTGAGGTCGTCGACGCCCTGAAGCGCGCTCAGGCGATCTGTTTTCCCGGAGGAGATCATGAACGTCGCGGATAACATACGGCAGATCCGAGAGGCGATGGCGGAGGCGGCCCGCCGGTCCGGGCGGCCTGCTTCCTCGGTCCGGCTGATGGCGGTGACCAAGACGGTTGACGACGACCGCATCCTCGCGGCGATCCGGGCCGGCGTCGAGATCATCGGCGAGAACTATGTTCAGGAGGCGAAGCGGAAGATCGAAAAGATGGGAAATGAAAGCGAGTGGCACATGATCGGCCACCTCCAGACGAACAAGGCGAAGTATGCCGTCCGGCTTTTCGACATGATCCATTCCGTCGACCGTCTGGAGCTTGCCGCCGAACTCGACCGGCGCGCCCGGGCGGACGGGCGGGTCATGAAGGTCTTGATCGAGGTGAACGTCAGCGGCGAAGAGACGAAAAGCGGCGTCCCGCTCGCGACCGCCCGGGACCTCGTCCGCGCGGTCGCGCTGCTGGAAAACATCTCCATCCGGGGGCTGATGACGATGCCCCCTTGGTTCGATGATCCCGAAGAGGCGAGACCCTTTTTCCGCGCGCTTCGGGAACTCCGGGACCAGATCACCGGCGAGGGCATTCCTCAGGTGGAGATGCGGGAGCTCTCTATGGGGATGACCGGAGACTACGCCGTCGCCATCGAGGAGGGGGCGACCGTCGTCCGGATCGGCCGGGGGATTTTCGGCGAACGCCCCGCCCGATGACCGATGGTCCGGTTTCGGAGGGATTACCGGCCCCGCCACTTTCCGCAGGGAACCTGCGCAGTTACTTTGCGAGTGGGGATGTATCCAAACCCGCGCGGAGGGAGGCGGAAAAGCCGGAGAGAACGCCCGCTCAACCTGGAAAGGAGAATCAGCGATGAACAAGTCGGTGTTTTATAAATTAAGTTACGGCCTGTACGTGATCACCTCCGGCAAGGAGGGGAAATTCAACGGCCAGATCGCCAATACGGTTTTCCAGGTCACCTCCGAGCCGCCCACCCTGGCAGTCAGTATCAACAAGCTGAATTTTACCCATGAGCACATCCGGGAGAGCCGGAAATTCGCCGTCTCCATCCTCTCGGAGGCGACGCCGATGACCATGATCGGTCAGTTCGGCTTCAAGTGCGGCCGGGACATCAAGAAGTTCGAGGGGATCAGCGTTCGCACGGGCAAGACCGGCCTCCCCATCGTCGCCGACCACGCGGTCGCCTTCATCGAGGCGGAGGTGGTAGGCGATATGGACTGCGGCACTCATACGATATTTCTCGGCCAGGTCGTGGAATGCGACATCCTTGATGCTGCGGCGGAGCCGATGACCTACGCTTACTATCACAAGGTCAAGGGCGGCAAGGCCCCGAAAACCGCCCCCACCTACCAGAAGGAAGAGCCGCCGCAACCTGCGGCGCCAGCCGTAAAGGCGGCGCGCTACACCTGCTCGATCTGCGGCTACATCTACGACCCGGAAAAGGGCGACCCGGAGGGGAATATAAAACCGGGAATTCGCTTCGAGGATCTCCCTGCAGACTGGGTCTGTCCCGTCTGCGGCGCGGAGAAAGACATGTTCGAGCAGGAGGCCTGATAAGGTCTCTCGGAAATCAGGGAACAGCTGAGGGAGGCGACATGATTATCCGCTGCTGGGGTGCGCGGGGGTCGATTCCGGTTTCGGGCGGGGAGTACCTGCGGTACGGCGGGGATACTCCCTGCATGGAAATCCGGACCGGGAACGACGCAATCGTGATTATCGATGCCGGA
>MICJ01000099.1:41526-42003 GCA_001830835.1 Syntrophobacterales bacterium GWC2_56_13
CGCCGAGTCACGCCATGACTATACGCTGCTGTTCACCCACGCCCACTGGGACCATATCATGGGATTCCCCTTCTTCAAGCCCATCTACCTATCGAAGACCCGCATCGCGATGTTCGGATGCCCCTTTGCGCAAGCCTCCGTCCGAGAGTTGATCTCCGGTATCATGAACCCTCCCAATTTCCCAGTCAATTTCGAAGAGATCACGGCGGAGATCCACTATCAGGAATCATGCCAGGATGCGTTTGCGATCGGCGGCCTGACCATCACCCCGATCCCGCTCAGTCACCCCAACCAGGGGATGGGATACCGGTTTGAGGAGGGAGGGAAATCCTTCGTCTTTTTGACCGACAATGAACTTGGCCACCGTCATCCGGGCAGCATGGACTACGAGGATTACCGGGATTTTGCCCGCGGGGCGGACCTCCTTATCCACGACGCCATGTACCGCCCCGAAGACTACCGAAAGACCAGGACATG
>MICJ01000099.1:42088-42325 GCA_001830835.1 Syntrophobacterales bacterium GWC2_56_13
CGGACGGACCGGGGAGTGGATGAGATGGTGGCGGACTGCCGCCGGATGGCAGCCGGGCGCTCGCTTTCGTGCTTCGCCCTCCACCAGGATATGGAGATCGAACTTTGAAAGAGCTAAACAGCTGTGTTTATTCCCACCACGCCTGAGGAACTCCGGGATCTCGGCTGGAATCAGCTCGATGTGATCCTGGTCACCGGGGACAGCTATCTTGACAGCCCCTTCGTGGGCGTTTCCGTC
>MICJ01000099.1:42343-43341 GCA_001830835.1 Syntrophobacterales bacterium GWC2_56_13
GCCGCCGGATACCGCGTGGGGATCATCGCCCAGCCGGGTGTCTCATCCGGCGCAGAAATCGCCCGCCTCGGCGAACCGGCCCTCTTCTGGGGCGTCACGGGCGGCTGCATCGATTCTCTGGTCGCCAATTACACCGCCTCCGGCCGGAGACGCCGCGAGGACGACTTCACGGCCGCCTGTCTCAACAAACGCCGCCCGGACAGGGCGACAATCGTTTATTCCAACCTGATCCGGCGCTATTTCAAACATACGAAGCCGATCGTCCTGGGCGGCGTCGAGGCGAGCCTCCGGCGGATCGCCCATTACGATGTATGGTCGAACCAGGTCCGCCGTTCCGTTTTGTTCGACGCCAAAGCCGACCTGCTCGTCTACGGGATGGCGGAAAAGACGGCCCTCGCTCTGGCCGAGCGGCTCTGCGAGGGACGGGCGACCGACGACCTGCCGGGCATCTGTTACGTAGCGGCAGAGCGAAAGCCGGGGACTCTGGAACTCCCCTCTTATGAGGAGGCGTCCGCCGACCCCGCAGCTTTTACTGAGATGTTTCTCGGTTTCTACCGGAATCAGGACCCCCGGACGGCGCAGGGACTCTGTCAGCGGCAGGACACCCGCTGGCTCATCCATAATCCGCCGGCGCCGCCGCTTACAGAGGCGGAGATGGATGAAATCCACGATTTGGACTTCGAACGCAACGTCCATCCCCACTGTCTGCGCAACGGAAAGGTCCGGGCGCTGGAGACGATCCGCTTCTCCATCCCGACCCACCGGGGGTGCTACGGGGAGTGCCACTTCTGCGCCATTGCCGCCCACCAGGGTCGCCAGGTGAGCTCCCGGAGCGAGGCCTCGGTTCTCAGGGAGGCGGAAAAGATCGCCTCCCTTCCCGATTTCAAGGGGTATATTCTCGACGTGGGCGGGCCGACGGCCAACATGTATGGAATTGAATGCAAAAAGAAGCTGCTCCGCGGCGCCTGCCCGGACCGGCGCTGCCTCTACCCGCAGGT
>MICJ01000100.1 GCA_001830835.1 Syntrophobacterales bacterium GWC2_56_13
CGGGTTTTGCTGGAAAACCCATAGATAGCGTACCGGTCCCGGATCGCTTCCATGGCCTCACCCAGAAGTAAAAGCGCCTCCCGCTGCTGGTCCATGATCCTCATGTTTTTGACATAGGCGTCTGTGGAGGCCGAGAGATCGGCCAGAAAAGCCGTGGCAATCTCCTTGCGCCGTCTTGACCGTTTGATATAGATCTTCTCGGACGGGGCCACGCCGGCACGGATGTCGGCCAGCGCCTCGATGAAGGCGTCATTGTCCACCTCTTCGCCGTCAATCCGTTTCCTCAGCTTCTGGCACTCAGGTCGGATGGCCATGAACTCCTTCCGTATTCTGGTGAAGAGATGGGTTTCTCTCTGCATCAGGTGATCGGCCCATTCGGCGTCCAGCCGGTCATAGGTCCTCTCACGCAGCGTGCACCAGCCCTTGCGAAAGGAGCCGGTCCGGCAGTCCCATTCATCATAGAGAATCCCGGGGGGACCGTCCCCCGTGTCCATGTCCGTAGCTTCCGTATCGAAATCAAAGTCGTTTTCTACCAGAAGAATGCTCCCGGCCTTGCGTGCAGTCCGGATCATTCCCGTGGATTCCAGTTCGTCCAGTGACTTCCTGAGGTCTTCCACATCCTCATCCGTGTCCAGAGAACGGCTTATATTAAAATACTTGGCGATCATGCTGATCTTTTCGAACCGGTTGAGAAGAATCCCTCTCTTGGCCTCTTCTTCATCAAACTCGGCGGACTCGGGCGTCACCTTTCTTTCTGTGGTGAGTTCCTGTTGTTTATGCTCGGCATTTTCAGTCTCCCCGTCTCCAACGCGGCCCACCGTTTCGACCCGGATGGCCCCTCGAAGCGTCCGGAGCACCGCATTCAGGTTGATCCTCCCCCGGTAGGGCACGGGATCCACCCCCCTGTATTCACCTTCCTGCCGGTTCAGGACTCCCATGATCCGAAGGGCAAGTCGGGCCGAGTCGGAAGCTGTACTCCCGTTCCCGATCAAATGGAGCATCTCTGCCCGATAGGGCTGCGCCCAGGTTTTCACCTCATCCGGGACAGTTGCAAGATCATTTTTAGGATCCAGGCTGATCCGGACAAGTGCCTCCACCCTTGCCTCCTTGGGGGACATGGATGAGACCCCGTTCCGCACGTCCAGGGAAGACTTCTTACAGGCCGCAAAAAGCCGCTTCAGCCCGCCCAGCTCTTCCACGAGGCGCCGCTCCATACGGGCATCTTCAATGAGCGCAAAAAGATCGCGGACCAGATTCGGGTTTTGGATCTTTTCGAAGAGCCCCAGGACCTCGAGGCTGCCGAAGCGGATCTGGCCGTACTTGTGGGCAATTATGGCCTTGTAAACGTTGAAGTTCCCGCCAGTATCGGGGGAAGTGCCGATTTCCTCGGGGAGATAGATCCGTTTCAGGTCCGTGTAGGAATCCTCCGGGCCTGAGGGGACCTGCTTGTTTGCCCCGCGGATCAGACCGAAGACATACCCCTTCCCCTCCTGCCAGATCCGGTTTTCCCGCACGCCCAGGGGCTGTTTCATGAGCCCGGAGAGATAAATATCCAGGACCTTCTGAATCTCCTGCAGGCGAACGACGCTCAAAGAAACATCCTGCTTCTCTTGGGTATTCCTGTTGATCGTCTTATCAATGAATGCTTGGATCATGTTCATCCTATAAATTCTAAATCCTGATGCCTGATCTCCACTTCATATCTGCTCATTGGCTATGTTCAAAACACGGATGTAATCAGTTCTTTGATGCCTCGCTTCACATCGGGCTCGTCGGTAATCGGCTGCAGCATGGAAATCTCACAGGCCCTTTGCTCTCGGATACCGCCTTGTATCAACTGCCCGGCATAGATCAGAAGCCGGGTGCTGACCGTCTCCTCGAGCCCTTTGTCCTTGAGGTTCCGGATCTTGCTCCCCAGAAGGACCAGGGAACGGGCGGTCTTTATGTCCACACCGCTTTCGTGTGCCACGATCTCCGCCTCTCTGTCCGCTGCCGGATAGTCAAATTCCAGAGCCAAAAACCGCTGTTTGGTGCTCGGTTTGAGATCCTTGAGGAGGCTCTGGTATCCCGGGTTGAAAGAGATCACCAGCATGAACTCATCCGGTGCAGTCAGGGTCTCCCCGGTCTTCTCCACTGGCAGAATCCTCCGGTCATCGGTCAAAGGATGGATCACCACGGTGGTATCCTGCCTGGCCTCCACGATTTCATCCAGGTAGCAGATGGCCCCGATCCGCACGGCATGGGTCAGCGGCCCGTCGATCCAGACCGTCTCTCCGCCCTTGACCAGGTAACGCCCCACCAGGTCGCTGGCCGTGAGATCATCGTGGCAGGCCACGGTCACCACCGGCCGTCTCAGACGATGCGCCATGTACCGGATGAACCGGGTCTTGCCGCAGCCGGTTGGCCCCTTGAGCATGAGCGGGAGCTTCTTCTGGTAGGCCGTCTCAAATACAGCCGCCTCGTCCCCGATGGGGATGTAATAAGGCGCCGTATCTTCACGCTGTATGTTCATGTCGATCTCCTGGAGATCCCTTTGCATCCGTCATTCCTTCATTCCTTTCATCGAGGGCGGGCAGTTGCCCGCCCTCCTGTTTGTCACACATCATCCCGCCCGTTTGACCCCGCCCTGGAAAAATGCCTTGACGAAAAACAGGACGCCCACGGCAAAGATCACCCCTCCGGCAAGGCGGATGGCATAGAAGAGCCACATCTGGTCTTGCACCACCATGAACGGCATGTGGTTGTAGCGCTCCATAAAGGCCTGGACCACTCCGGCCCCGAACAGGGCCAGGGTCATGTCGGACATGCCGATGACCATGAGCCAGAAAGCGGTCAGGGCGGTCCGCTTGTTAAAGCCGTCTGTGCCCTTCATGGCCGGAATGGCATAGGCCATCATGGCGAGATTGATCATGGCATAGGCGCCGAAAAAGGCCAGATGGCCGTGTGATGCCGTGATCTGGGAACCGTGGGTATATCTGTTGATCTGAGGCAGGGTATGCATGACCCCCCAGACACCGGCCCCCAGAAAGGCAAAGATCGCGCAGCCCAGGGTGAAATAGATGGCCGCCCGGTTCGGATGCGCGCGGCCTGCCTTCTCCATCATGGCGAAGGCATAGATGGTCATGCCCAGGAAGGCAAAGGGTTCAGCGGCCGAGAAGATCCCGCCGATCCAGAGCCAGTAAGCAGGGTACCCTTCCCAGTAATAGTGATGGCCGATCCCCAGGATGCCTGAGAAAAAGGTGATCCCCACGATCACATAGAGCCATTTTTCGAGGACCTCCCGGTCCACGCCGGTCAGCTTCAGGAGCAGAAAGGAGAGCATGGCGCCCATGATCAGTTCCCAGACCCCTTCCACCCAAAGATGTACGGTCCACCACCAGAAATACTTATCCACGGAAAGATTGCGGTAGGCCCCCACGTGGTTTCCGAGTGCGGGAAGGAAGAAAAGCGCGGCGCCGACAAGGCCCATGACAAGCACGATCTGGACCGAGGTCCACTTTCCCCCCTTGACGATGGTCATGATGATATTCAGGACAAAGGCCAGGACCACGACCGTGATCGCCAGCTTGATGATGAAGGGCTGCTCCAGGAACTCGCGTCCGTCGGTTATTCCAAAAAGATACCCGACAATGGCAGCCACTCCGCCGATCACGAATCCAATCAGGTGGATATTGGCCAGGGACGGCGACCAGACTTCGGTCTCGGATTCCTCCACCACCAAGTAGTAGGAGGCGCCCATAAACCCGATGAGTATCCAGACGATCAGCAGATTGATGTGGATGGTCCTCATGACATTAAAATCAATAACCTGATAAAAGAAATCCGGGAACACATACTGGATGCCGATCCAAAGCCCGGCAATCACCTGGAGTACAAAAAGCAGAAGGGCCACTACAAAATGGTTGTAGGCCACACTTTGTGTCTTGTATTTCATCTTCAAATCCTCCTATAGGGTCTTGAGAAAGGCGATGATCGCTTCACTCTGTTCGTCTGAAAAACCATAGACCGGCATAATGCTGCTCGGATTCACCGATTTTGGGTCTCTCAGCCTCTTGTGGAGAGTCTCCATATCAAGTCTCCGCGCCACTCCCGTCAGATCAGGTCCCACGGTCGCCCCAACCCCTTTTATTTTATGGCAGGCTATACAGCCCTTTTCTTTAACGATGGCCTCTCCGCGCTCCATTTCCCTGGCTTCCTGTGCGCTCACAGGATGCCAGGTCTCCGTTCCCTGAACCGCTGCCCTTTGCGGCCTTGGAGGCCAATTGTGGGTATCAATCTTGTCCACCCATTCAAAGAACGCGGTCAGGTGGTTGATCTCTTCATCTGAGAGATGCAGGTTGGGCATCTTGCGCTGCCCCTTCGCGGCCTCAGCGCTTCCGTACCAAACCTTGACCGGATCCTTGAGAAAAGCCCGGATAAAGGCAGGCCCCTTCTGGCTGTAGATATCCTTGAGCTCCGGTGCGAAGTAAGAACCCTCACCGATCAGGGTATGGCAGCCGATGCAGTCATACTTTTCCCAGACCTTCTTCCCCGCGATGACATCATCCGTCAACTTCCCTGAATTCGTGTGCTTCGGTATGGTTGACATGGTATGGATCGACAATACAAAAAAGATCACCAGACAACTCATGGTCCCGATAAAGAACAAGTTCCTTGCGGTATTTTTGGTCATATTGAACCTCCTTAATCGTTATCCTAATTCGAACTCCACCAACAATGACACACACTCCTCCCTTCGTCGCCCCCTCTCTTTTTGTGGAATTAGATAAGTTCCCCTCCAAACCAAAGGGGTTTCCCTGCGGAGAGGGAATCCTGTTATTCCCTCCTGATAATATCACCCTGCAAGCTGACTATGATGTGACTCCTGGGGATGTCCGCATTTGCCGCCGCCATCCCTCTTTTGACGATCACCGGCAGCCCCTGACAGCAGGGGACTTCCATCGTAACCACGGTCACGCTCTTAACCCCCGACATTTTAAAGACATCGGTGAATTTCTGGATGTATGCCTCGGCGTCGTCGAATTTCGGGCACCCAACCATGAGCACTTTGCCTTGAAGGAAATGACTGTGAAAAGCCGGATAGGCAAAGGGTACACAGTCGGCAGCGACGAGTAAATCCGCTCCCCTTAGAAAAGGCGCGGTGGGCGGCACTAACTTTATCTGCACCGGCCAATGGGAGAGCGCAGAAGCACTGCTCTGCTGGGAAGCCGGCTTGTTGGCCTCGGCACAGGAGGTGAACGGTCTGGCGAAACTCTGCATTTGGGTCGAAGGGCACCCGCAGGCCATCACCGGCGCTGCTTTGAGGGGAGGTGTTGGCGCTGATTTCAGATGAAGCTCCACGGCCTTTTCGTCAAAATCATCCGCCTCCCGTTCCTCAATATGGAGAGCGTCGTTGGGACATTCTCCCAGACAGGCGCCGAGACCGTCGCAATACTTTTCTGCTGCCAGGCGGGCCTTGCCATCGACAATCGCAATAGCGCCTTCCGCGCAGGACGGCACACACTGCCCGCAGCCGTCACATTTTTCTTCATCGATATTGATAATCTTCCGTTTAATTTTCATACTATACTCCTCTTTATTTTACTTAATTTTTCCCCGTCTGTCCAGCACATCGCCAGCCAGCTTACGGCCGCCCGTCGTAAAAAAGGATTTTTCCATAATTGCGGCCAGCTTCTCCTCGTTAATCGGTTCTTCCTGTTCTTCCAGGTTCCTAATCAGGTCCGCGTCGTAGACATTCTTGAAATTGTCCGTTTCCTCGTTGCGGGGGTGATGATGGTGGCCGATGATATCGCAGACCTCATCGATGACATCCCTGCTTGCCGACAGTTTTGCCAGAATCTCCCGGGCGATGGGCGGCCCCTCTTCTTCCTGATACCTCGCTTCGGTGCTGCCATACTTGCGTTCCGCCTCGTGAATCCCGATATCGTGGAGATAGGCAGCACAAAGAACCACTACCATGTTTCCCCGCTCTTCCTTCGCAATCTGTTCTGCGTACCGGGCCACCTTTGTGGCATGGGCGATACGCCTGAAGTCCCGTTGGAAGTAACGTTTCATTTCCACCGCCACCCGGTCTTTCAGGAGATCCTTTCTTTCGGCCAGCAGTTCTGGCGGCAACTCTCCCAGGCACTTCATATCCCGTCTCCTTTTCTAAATGGGGCCAGGTTTTGTCGTCACTCGACGACCGGCTTAACGTCGAAATTCCAGACCCCAGTGAATCACCTACCCTTTTATCCCAGAATCGCCTTCAGATCCTCATCCACCGTCGTGATCGGCTTGATGTCGAAGGTCTTGACCAGCACATCCAGCACGTTCGGGGTGATAAAGGCCGGCAGGCTGGGACCCATCCGGATGTTCTTGATTTCCAGGCGCAGCAGGGTCAGCAGGAGAGCCACCGCTTTCTGCTCGTACCAGGAGAGGATCATGGACAGGTCATTGACGCCGACACCGAAGACGTCGGCCAGGGCCGCGGCGATCTGTACGGCCGAGTAGGCGTCATTGCACTGACCGACGTCCAGCAGGCGGGGATGCCGCCGATGACCGAAAAGAGGATGTGTCGTGATGCCCGTTCTTTTAAGAAACCGGCTCACCTTTTTGGTCGATTCACCCGTCACTAAGGTCTTTTTGAGCACAATTCAGGCAGACCTCTCCTGCACGCCTTTTTTTCACGATGCGTTATGACTGGATGTAGGCAGCCCAGGGATATTCGGGGTCTCGATTGAGGTAATCGTCATTCATTGGCAGTTGGCCTGGCCGAGACATATGAACATCTCGACAGAATCCTCGCCTTCCTTACGCTGTGCCCGGGCTTCAGCCTCGGCGCGCCGTACCTCCACGGCTTCATGGCCTAACTGCACAGTCCCGTCCAGGATCGAGTAGACGACTTTGCAGCAATGATCGCCTTTTTTGTAGATCACATAGGCGGGATAAACCTCGTTGATGTAAGTGTCCTCGCCCTCGCGTTCCTGGACAGCCGCGCGGAGCATGTCCCGGATCATGTCCAGGCTGACGTCCGTACCCTGTTTCGCCCGATCAATCGGATCGCCTGTTTTTTTGTCTTTTTTGTCCATCGTGTCGCCTCCTTGTTTTGTTTAATCTCTCAGGGTGAATTCCCCGAAGCTTGCTTCGTTCCTTGTTGTCTTAGATACCCCGCAGCTTGCTGCGGGGAGATTCATTGCACAATAAACGGTTAACGGGGAATAATCCTTGACTTAAGTCAAGTACGAGAAATTATTTTGAGGAATGGGTAAATTTTTTTTCAAGGGCAGCGATAAATGTTTCGCACTGAGCCGGGAGTTCTGCACCCATTGCTCGTTCAGCCTTGTCGAATCCGCTGGCAATTGCGTTTTTATTGGTTTCGGACAAACTCCTGTCCATCCACGGGAAAAGGATTTCGTCTTCTTTTTTGATATGATCGGTGAGAAGTTCTCCGTATGCCTGAAGGTGTTTGATGATGGTGTCCTTGTCCTCTTTTTTGAGGGCCTCTCTCATTGCTTTTACATGGCTGCGTCCCGTTTCATGGTCGCTGTGCATGGCCTGGATAATTTCCGCCTGCCCGTCAAAATATTTGAAAAGGATATCTTCTTCTTTGCCGTGATGAAACTTATCGGCATAGGAACTGATGAAGTCTATCCCCCCGGCTACGACTTCCCTACCTTCCCCGGAAGTCACATCCATGTTGTTGATGACTTCCGGTATCAGCGCCAGCCATCTCTTGATCAGCAGGTGTTCGTCTACCAGCCTTTTTACGGTCGGGGAATAGGTCTTCTCCCGGGTTTTCGGCGGGGAGGCCGACGTCGCTGCCGAGACTGTACCCCGCGGCAAAGGTGAGATTACATCGGCAAGCCTGGCCATCATCTCCTTTTCCACCTCGGGGGGAAGGTTATGAATCGAGACGATGTCCTTGAACAGGCAGGTGCCTACCAGGCAGGCGCCACAGCCGATATCGTATTCATTCAGAATATCGACCAGGTCTGGGAATTCCGTGATGACCTCTTTGATCGGCCTGGGTAGGTGTTTTGCCAAATCTTCCGTTAATTTATCCATAGCTGAAATATGGGTATGACGGCTCATGAAGTCAAGAAATGATTTTTTTAAGAATTTTCTCCATCCCGTTTTTCCCCATGATCTCTCCCAGACGTTCTCCCCCGATGCAGTGATTCTTATAATATTCCACGCACCGGTCGATGATTTCCGGGATCTCATCTTTTTTAAAGATTTCTGGCAGTTCAGTTGCCAGATGCGGATGCCTGCCCAGTTTCCCTCCCAGCAATATCCGGTAGCCGCTTCTGCCCGCCCGTAGGGTGCCGGAAGGGCAGACGGCAATGCATTTCCCGCAGGAAAGACATTTTTTGCCGTCCACGAAGGGGGCATCATCTACAAAAGAGATGGCTTCTTCCCGGCATGTTTTCACACAGGCGCCGCAATCACTGCAAATTTCATCGGTAACGACGGGATGGCAGGCGCCGATCAGGCCGATATCCACGATCTGCGGGCGGGAACAGGCATTCGGGCAGTCGGAGATAGAGATCCGGAACTCGTGATGGATCTTGAGCGGCCCCGGGACAATCTTCTTCAAAAAGGCTTTCAAATCCCACGTGCGGAGACGTTTCCCGATATCTTCAGCCAGTCCCTCACAGATGACCGCCCGGTTGGGGCAGCCGCCGGGGCCAAAGCAGGTTTCCACCTGATAACCGCTGACCTCATCTTCCATTGTTGTGAGGAAACGTTTTCGGCAGGCATGCACGTGCTTCAGAAGGACTTCACCTCTACCGGACTTTGCCGCCTCTTTCTCGATCTTCTTTTTTACCCGGCCGCGGACAAAAAAGAGGACTTTCTCCAGTTCTTTTATTACTTCTTCCGACCATTTCATGATTGATGCTTATAATGCACCATTTCTGTTGTTCCTTGATTTAAGTCAAAGGGAAGTGATATTTCCTCTCCCGGAGGACTTACGCCTATGGAAGTTGTCGCCCAGATTGCCGTCATCCCCCTGTTCCAATCGCCCAATGTTCTGAGCGTCCTGGTCGAGAAGTTCGGGATCAAACCGATAACGACGCCGGAGGCGGACCTCAAGGCGATCCTCGGCTGAACGGCGTTCGGACGGGACAGAACGATCGATTTGAACAGGAAGAGGCGACCGGAGGGGCTCCCCTTACTAATTTTGCTCTTCTTTTCGCCCATTCGGAATATTGCTTGACGCCGCTTTCTCTGAGGTATATCGTATAGACGTTTAATACGATTCCATGGGAGGAGAAGCGTCATGTCTACCCAGATGATCATCCGGATCGAACCGGAACTCAAGGATAAAGTCAGCCGATTTGCGCGGGCGGAGGGGAAAACGACCAGCGACGTCGTCCGGGAATTGCTCGAGGAATACATCTCCAGCCGCGATATCGCCGCCTATGTCGACAACCTTTGGGAAAGGATCGAGGGGCGACTGTCCGCACAGGGTGTCACAGCCGAGCGGATTCCGGGAGCCATTCAAGAGATCAGGCGAGGAAAAGGATGAGGATTGTTCCGGACACCAATGTCTTCATCGCCTCCTTTTTCGGCGGCAATCCCAGAACCATCATCGATTTATGGAAGGACGGCCGCCTGAGGCTCTGCCTTTCACAGGACATCTTTGATGAGTATATTGAAGTCCTCCGTCGCCTGGGACTCGACGACACCCCGGAGTTGGAAGAGCTGTTGAAGCTTTTTGCCACCGGCTTTCACATCGTCTTCACAACCAGGACACCGGAAATTCACGTCGTCGCCGATTCGGACGATGACAAATTCATCGCCTGCGCCCTGGCCCTGAAGGCCGGTTGCGTTGTTTCCGGCGACAAGGCGTTGGTCGATGTTCGCCTGTATCAGGGGATCAGAATCGTCACGCCCAAAGAATTTCTCAAGATCATGGGAGAATAGGCGCCAGTAACAGTTAAACAGGCGGGAGGAATGCCGAGAGATGAACTCTTTTGCGGAGTACATCAGAGAGCTCAGGAAGAATATTGAAAAAGGCAATTCCACCGAACACACGCACCGCACCGCCTTGGAAGCCCTCTTGGAGGCTTGCGACAAAGACATTGACGCCACGAACGAACCCCGCCGGATTGCCTGCGGCGCGCCGGATTTCAACATCACCCGGAAGGGAGTCCCGGTAGGCCACGTCGAGACGAAGGATATCGGCGTCAATCTCGACGAAATGGAGCGAGGCAAAGGACCGAATGGAGAGCAGTTCAAACGGTACTCTACGTTGCCGAACTGGATTCTCACCGACTATCTGGAGTTCCGCTGGTATGCCGCGGGCGAGAAACGTTTGACCGTCCGGGTGGCCGATTTTGACGGCAAGGGCCAGCTCAAGATCACGCCGGACGGCGAAGAGAAGCTCGCGCAACTTCTCACCGCCTTCTACGATGAACCCGCGTTAACTGTCGGTACTGCTAAAGAACTCGCACAGCGCATGGCGGGCGCTACGCGGATCATCCGCGATTTGATCATTGCATCCTTCAAACACGAGACCGAGGAGACGGAACGCAAACTCGTGCAAGAGGCGCGGGAACCCTACGGCGCAGCCATGCCGTCGCGCGGCCCGTGGCTGCACAACTGGCTGGCGGCTTTCCGGGAAACGCTGATTCCCGACCTCACGGAAACCGAGTTCGCCGATATGTTCGCGCAGACGCTGGCCTATGGGCTTTTTGCCGCCCGGATCCACGCCCCCGCGAATCGGGAGTTCTCTCGGGAAATGGCGGCCTTCAAACTTCCCAAGACGAATCCGTTCCTCCGCAAACTCTTTGCCGAAATCGCCGGCGTGGACATGCCGGACACCGTTGCCTGGGCCGTCGATGACCTCGTGAATCTGCTCCGTCACGCCGACATGGCGGAGATCCTGCGGGACTTCGGCAAGGGCAAAGGCAAGGAAGACCCGGTTGTCCACTTCTACGAAACCTTCCTTGCCGCCTACGACCCTAGGGTCCGCGACCAGCGCGGTGTGCGATACACCCCGGAACCGGTCGTGCAGTACATCGTCCGATCCGTGGACTGGTTCCTGCAAACCCGGTTCAACCGCCCCCAGGGGTTGGCCGATGAAAACACGTTCATCCTCGACCCCGCGGTCGGAACCGCCACCTTCCTCTATTTCGTGCTGAACCTGATCTTCTCCAAGTTCGCCCGGCAGCGCGGTCAGTGGGACGGTTACGTGGAGAAGCATCTGCTCAACCGGCTGTTTGGCTTCGAAATCCTCATGGCGCCGTATGCCATCGCCCACCTCAAGCTCGGCATGCAATTGGAGGAGACCGGCTACGCCTTCGCTCCGACCAACGGCTCGGCAT
>MICJ01000101.1 GCA_001830835.1 Syntrophobacterales bacterium GWC2_56_13
ATTAAAGCGGCTTTCATGCCACTAATTTAGGTTTATGTTTATCTTTAGTGATTTATCAAGGCTTCTCGTGGCTGCACTTTACCCTTGACTTGAACGCTCAGTAATTATAAAAAAAAAGAGATATACCGGTCCATCGCCTGATGGGGTAAGCCCTCGACGGTTGAGCAGAGGGCAGGAATGAGTCACAGCGGTACGGGGGCTAAAGGAAGCTATAAAAGATGTTCATCATCATATCAGGGAGGTAAGGATAATGAGTATTGAGTTGAGAGCACCGATGCCGGGTAAGATTCTTCAGGTTCTGGTCAATGTGGGTGACAAGGTCAATGAAGACGACGAGGTCATCATGCTGGAGGCCATGAAGATGGAAAATCCGATTTACGCACCTGCCGGCGGGACCGTAAAGGAGATCAATGTCAAAGCCAATGACAGCGTCGAAACCGAACAGATCATGATGGTCATCGAGTAAAAAGTTCGCTTCAGGACATCTCAGGGATAGTCATAATGAAGAAGGCACAGAACCGGCCCGGCCTGTGCCTTCTTCATTATGTCGGAATCATATTTCGGTGCGGTTAGGGTGCTCAGGCTGCCTGTTCGACCTCGCTCAAGCACGCCTCGATGATATCCAGCGCCCGGTCCATCTCTTCGCGCGTGATCGTCAGGGCGGGCGTCAGCGTGAGGATGTTCCCCATCGTTTGCGTAGAGAGGGAGGATGAGAGGATGGATAAAAGTCAGATTTTGGAGAAATTGGCGGCGGTAGTCATTGATGGAACGGAGGACGAGGCTAAGGCGCTTGCCCAAGCTGTAGTGGCGAACCATATCGATCCCTTGGAAGCCATTGAGATGGGCTTGTCGAAAGGGATGACCATTATCGGTGGTAAATTTGAGTGTGGGGATGCCTATCTCCCGGAGCTACTTATGGCGGCAGCCAACTTCAATGCGGCCATGACCGTCCTGAAACCGGAAATTGATGCACAGAAGAGAAAGGTGGAGAAGCTCGGAAAGGTCCTGATCGGGACTGTCAAGGGCGACGTGCATACGATCGGCAAAGACATCGTGACCACCGTGCTTGATACCAGCGGTTTTGACGTGGTGGACATGGGTATGGACAATCGGTCTCTTAACATCATTCAGGAAGCAGAGAAACTTCAGGTGGACGTGATAGCCCTTTCCTCGGTCATGACAACCACAATGCCGGCCCAGAAGGAAGTCATCGATACACTAAAGGAGATGGGTATCCGTCAGAAATATTTCGTCATTGTCGGCGGCGGACCCGTCAATCAGGAGTGGGCAGATAAGATCGGCGCCGACGGATACGGCAAGTCTGCCATCGATGCCGTGACACTTGTGAAGAGCATGATGGCCAAGAAGAAGTAATTGGTTTTGACGCCTTTCGTCCATGCCGATACGGTCAGAAATGTTTCGACATGGACGAAAGGCATGCCGGTTCGTAAACTCGGGAATGAACGAAATAGAAGCGCTGCGCTGTCGAGCACGTGAAAATGCGGAGTTTCTCAATATGACCTATATCGAGTTCTTCGGAGGTGAAGAGCTCCTCGACGAGGGCATAAAACTCGGGGATATCCTTGCCCGGATACCTTCCCCGCCTTTTGGCCAGGGTTTCGCACAGCGCATGGTAAAGATTCTCCGCCATCGTCGTTCCCTCCTTTCCTGTTTCGTTGGACTCCACGGCAGGATCTTTTCAGCGGCGGGCCATTTCCGGTCCTACGATCACAGGTTTTTCAATCCGCGGTCATGGTGAAAACTATTTCATGCACCCGCAACCTTTTCGATGCGGCACATGAAACTCCGGTTGGAAGGTGTTCCGGTGACCGCATTTCTGGCATCGTCATCGGTCAGATTGTTGAGGTTCATATCGGGGTTCGAGCCGCCCCAGCACCAGGCAATTCTCACCGAGCCGGGGTGCACTACCTCGCTCATCCGAGCCCTGATGTGGATATGCCCGCGGGGGGTTTCGATCTTCAGCAGATCGCCGGCCGCGATCTCCATCTTGCGCGCATCCTCGGGATGGAAGTCTGCATACCCTTCGGGTTCGCGCTCTACGAGCGACGCGATGGTATGATATTGGGAATGGGTGAATTGACCGGTGCGCGCGCCGCTGATACCGATCATGGGGAATTCATGGCTGCGGTCGGCGAAGCTGATGGGGTTACCCTGCCACCCGTTGAGATAGGGTACGGCCTCATGACCCTGCTCCCGCAGCCACTCGGAGGCGAACTCGACCTTGCCGGAGGGGGTTGTAAACCCATCTGTCCGATACTTTCGGTACGCGGTCTTGGAGGCCTCGATCCCCGCCGGGTTCTCCCGCAGCCTCGCCACGGTGATGCCCGACGGCTCCAGTTGGTAGTCGATGGCCTCTTCCGCCGTCCGCCAGGGGAAGTCCCGTTCGAGCCCCAGCCGCCTTCCCAGTTCGAAGGTGATCTTCCAATCGGGCCAGCTCTCCCCCTGCCAGTCCAGCACCTGGTCCTGCAGGATGACCAGGTTGTTGCGCAGGGATGAGCGGTTCAATTGCGTCTTCTCGAAGCAGCTCGCGGCCGGCAGCACCACATGGGCGAATTCTGCGGTTCGCGTCATGAACGGGTCGAGCACCACCAGGAATTCGAGTTTTTCCAGGGCCGTTCTCACCCGATTGGAATCGGTCATGGTGACAGCGGGGTTCCCGGATTGTACGACGAGCATCCGGATGGCATAGGGGTCCTCGTCAAGAATGGCATCGATCGCGCAGGACTGGGCATTCAGCCCCCACGTGGGGTGGAAGCTGTTGAAGAGGGGGTAGTCGCGGGTGATCGGCGGCACATCTTGGGACAACCGCTCTCTGAGCTGGATGTTGCGCACGAGGACCGGCTGGGGGATGAGGTCTCCGCCCGGCTGGTCGACATTTCCGGTCAGCGCCCTCAGAATGCAGACCGCCCGGGTATCCTGAAAGGTGTTCAGCTGCATGTCGAGGCCATTGCCGTCGATGATGCAGGCGGGTTTGGTCGTGGCATACAGGCGGGCGGCCTCCCCGATGGCGGCGGGATCGAGCCAGATATCGGCCGCGATCTTCTGAGCCGTGAAGGGCTCGGCGGCTTTCCGGAGTTCGGCAAAGCCGACGGTCCATTCCCGAACGAAATCGGAGTTGTAAAGACCGGCCGCGATGATCTCGCGGATCATGCCCATGGCCAGGGGACCGTCGTGCCCCGGTTTGACCTGTAGCCAGATGTCGGCCATCAAAGCCAGTTTCGTCCGGATGGGATCGATGACGATCAGTTTGGCGCCCTGTTTTCTGGCGGAAAGGATGGCTTCGGCAGCCGCGGGGTTGGTGTCCGGATCGCTTTTCCCCCAAACCAGGATGCAGCGCGAGTCCTTTATCTGGGGCAGGGTCATGGCGCCGTAGGTATAAACGTGGGCTATATCGCGCGCCACATGGCAGACCGAGCCGTTGCCGACGGTGTTGGGCGAGCCGAACGCGTTCATCAGACGGTTGGCGTAATCCCACGGGGCGCCCCAGTCCGCGGCCATGCCCCGCAGCCAGCAGACCGACTGGGGACCGTATTGCTCCTTGAAGTACCGGAATTTCCCGGCGATGAGATCAAGGGCCTCATCCCACGAGGCTTCCCGGAACTTCCCCCGAGCGCCGCCTACCTCTCGTATGAGGGGTTTTTTCAGCCGGTCCGGGGAGTGGATGATCTCCCCCGCCGCCTGCAGCTTGACGCAGGGCCATCGGTGTTCGGGGGGCAACAGGGATCTTCGCTCGGCCGCGACCAGCCGGTTGTTTTCGACCTCGACCTCAACGGGGCAGCACGAGGAACATAGGCGACAAACCGTATATTTTTTCATCGAGGCTCCAATGGGAATAACTTCCGATCTGATACGGCGATTTCCGGATCTTACCGTTCGGCCTTGACGAAGCAGCTCCGGATCAGCTCAAAATGGTTCGCATGGGTCCGAATCTTCCACCAGACGTGCCCCTGCCGCGCGATGCGCCAGGCAGGCAGGAGCCGCCGGTCTTTGCCCTGCAGGAGGGCGATGATGTTGTCGATCCCCCGGCCGGCATAGGGTCCGGAGTCTTTACCCCCCAGCCAATCCTCTTCCCTGGCGACCTCGGTCGACCAGGAGAAGGGGTCGGAAAGAACAAACTGGACCTCCTTTTCCCGCGCCACGCGGTTCACCTCCTGAAGGTGTTTTAACGGAAGCTGAACCTTGTCCGCAATGTTGAGCGAAGCCAGGGCGGAGAAACTCTTGGATCGGAAGGGCAACGCCAGGGCGTCTCCGACGATGAACTCGACCTTGTCGATCTGCCAGGTCTCAGGGAGAACTATCGTTTCCTCCCGCGTGAGAAGGCCTTCCTGGCGGAGCGCCATCGGTTTTCGGCCCCGGACCATGAGCTCTCTCGCCGCCCGGATAAAGGCTACGGAATTATCGATCCCCACCACGAAATCGCGCTTACGGCTCATCTCAAAGGTGAAGCGCCCGACGGCCGAACCGATGTCCAGGGCCACCCCGGGACCGCCACTTACCAAGCCGGCCCACTCGGCATAGGCCGAAGATGCCTCCGGATCCCCCAGGATATCGCCGTAGTGGCTCCAGAGGTAGGACGACACCACCGGGGCGGTTTCATATTTCGAAGCGGCTTTAGCTTCCGTCTGCGGAGAAGGATCGAGAAAGGCGATCCCCTCCCGAATCGGGTGGGCGCCGCCGCACTTCGGACAGGTCAATACGCCCTCGGTAATGTCCTCTTGGTGCTGTTGCGTGATGACGGCCTTCAGCTCGATTTCATCCGGCAGGCAGACCGGACACACAAGCATTTCGAGAAGCGGTTTCTTCACGAAAACTCCTTGGACAGGCATTGGCCCAATCCGAAGAAAAATGGCGTGTTTTTTTATAAGACGTTACTTCCGAGCGAGCAAATTATAAGAAGAACGGACGTGTATGTCAATATCATAATCACCGTGGCATTATTATCGCTTGGAAATGATATCCCCGGAAAGCGCCCGGAGGGAGCATGTCGCTATCATACAGGGAAGAAACCTTCTACTCTCTGATTCTTCTCAATTCCATAATCAGGGGGTTCAGGGGGTCAGGGCAGGCCACATGGGCCGTATCCTTGTCTTCTTCCCAAGGTAGTTCCCCACCGAAACGGAGAACCCGCCAGTTCGGGAAAGCGGCATAAAATGCAGAGGGGCAAAGAGCCTTGCCGTTGCCTGAATATCCCAGGACAAAGTCTTTACTTAAATCAAATTCCTCCCCTGCCTTGTGCCCTGCCGCACAGGTCCCCTTTACAGACGTAATCTTTAAGACCACCTTCATTGGATCGGCCATGGCGTTCCTTTCTTTATTCAATTTTCTTTTGTCAAATGGATTGGTTCCTCTCGAATTTCGACTATTAACGATTGTAATCTTGCATACTTTTCAAAATCAGTCAATTATCGCTTTCAGGAGGAAGGACGCATCAACCGGAGGAACCATAATTATCTGCTCGTGGGGAAAAAATTCACCATGATCGGGGGCAAGCCGGTCGCCTCGGAGCCGAGGAAGATCACCCCCCTGATCAAGGTCCCCTTCGTGATCATTACCACGGCCGCCGCCGGGGCGATTTTAGTATGCTTCGCCGTGGTCTTCCTGGTCAGCCCGGGATTCCAACTGGCCGCCGTGACGATCTTTGACGCCGCCGTCTATGGAGAAATCGGCATCGCCTCGGCCACGACCGTGAAACTGGTTTTCATCGTCATGATCTGTATGATGATCCTGAATTACATTACTAAAAAGACCAGGTTGGGCAGAGGCATGATCAAGTCGGCAGCCATATGACAAAGAAGGGGGTCGCCTGAACAATATGGATATGAACGCAACTGAAAAACCGATGTTGATTCTCAAGGACATCCATAAGTTCTACGGAAAGAACGAGGTCATCAAGGGGGTATCGCCGGAGGTGAGAAGGGGGGAACTGGTGACCTTCGTCGGACCCAGCGGCTGCGGGAAGACGACCCTCCTGCGCCTGATCGGCGGTTTCACCGATATCAGTTCGGGGGATATCATCCTCGACGGCCAGAGGATCAACGACCTTCCCCCGAACCTCCGGGACACGCGGATCTGTTTCCAGAACTATGCCCTCTTTCCCCATATGACGGTGGCGGAAAACGTCGGCTATGGCCTGAAAATCAACAAATGGCCCAAAGACAGGATCAATGCGAGAGTCAGGGAACTCCTGGAAATGGTCGAACTGGAGGCGTTCGGGGAGAGGATGATCGATAAGCTCAGCGGCGGTCAGCAGCAGCGTGTCGCCTTTGCGCGCGCGCTCAGCCTCGAACCGAAAGCGCTTCTGCTGGATGAGCCGCTTTCCAATCTCGACGCGAACCTGAGGCTCGTCATGCGCGAGGAGATCCGCAAGCTTCAGGAAAGGCTTCACATCACAACCGTTTTCGTGACGCATGATCAGTTCGAGGCCATGGCCATTTCCGATCGCCTGGTCGTCATGAAGGACGGCCTGATCGAGCAGGTCGGAACTCCGATCGAGATATACGAGAGGCCGGCAAACGAATTTATTGCCGCATTCGTCGGTTATGTCAATTTCATGGATGGCAGGATCGCATCGATCGATGAGAAAACGCGCACTGTTGTTGTCGACACGCAATATGGAAAGTTTGAGATCAATCTGGAGCAGGAAGATCTACGCAACGGCGATGGAGTGCTCATGGTCGTCCGCCCGGAGAGCGTTTCCCTCTCGCTGGACTGCGGGGTCAACAGGCAGAATGTTCTCTGTGGAACATTGAAGACCTATATGTACGCGGGCTCCCTTGCAAAATGTACAGTCATGGTCGGTGACAAGAAAATGATCATTGACCAGTACAACCCGCGGGATGCGGTGCACTTCAAACACGCCGAGAAGGTTGAAGTGGAGATCCCCCGCAGCGTTCATCTCCTGAAAAAGAAAAAATAGCGCTGATCTGAATCGCAATAACAACAGGCCGGAGGTATTACCCCTTCGTTCATCCCGCCAGCCAGGCGCCCGCCGAAGAGGATCCAGAAGATCGCCTCCGCACCGATGACCGTGATTACACCCGTTACCGTCATCAGCGCCAGGTAGGCCATCGGTCCCAGGAGACGCGCCCCGCGGGCGAAACAGACGCAACTCGCGCACTACAGCAGGATCGATCCGACTGCCGCAAGGGTTGCCATCTTTTTTTCGTTTCTCTCCGGAGGAGCCTGCATGCGATTTCCCCCTCTCTTCTTTCCAGCGGCCAGGGATATTCGGACAATCTTTGGCCTGACGTCGATTATTTCACGTTCTCCATCAAGGGGGAAACAACCAATGATCGGCGGCAACGCACCCATATTTGTGGCCAGTCTACATTTCCTTGACACACAAGATCCTGCTGCATATATACACACCGTGAAAAAGGAAGTTCTTGTCAATGATAAAACAAAAATTGGCCGATTGATCGCTTGGGGTGGCGAGCACTTTGTATATGAATATGATAATGATCGCGTGATAAAATTTTCAATTCTCTTCTTTTTTCTTGGTTCCAAAGCAAAAGAAAAGGCTGCCCAAGATTATGACACTTGTAAAAAGTATTTTGGAAGATATCTCTTAGAAACTGAAATCGCTATCTCGTCAAATAATAAACATATAGTTCAAATACAACATAAAATAGTAGGACATTACTTAACAAAAAAAGATTTAGAACATGAATATATTCAAAAACAATTCAAAGAAATCATAACTGGTTATCATTCGATGGTTAAAACAACAAATACAGAGATTGACCTCATCGGTAGGGCAGGAGCATTTAGGAGATGCTTAAGTAATATTTTTGTAACCCCAAATAATGAGTTATTCATCATTGATGCCACTTTGATGGAAGTAACAGGCTTTTTAAAGCCGATTGTTTTTTTGATCAGAACATTTATTACCTGGAGACAAAATTCCACTATTAAGTTTCTTCTAAGTTAGGATAGGAGAATGATGGAAAGCGTTGTCTTGGATCCCCTGGAATATCGAATCGATCGGCCGTCCCTTCTGGCCAGGCTGCGCCTGAAGGAAGGCAGCGGACATGCGACAAAGGTCGAAGGATTGATCCGGGAGGCGGAGGCGGTCGCCCATCCCCGGGCGATCTACCGGATGGCCTTCATCGAATCGCGGGGCGATCAGCATGTGGTGGCGGAGGAACTCCGGTTTGAGAGCCGCGTCCTGAAGGTGAATCTCGACAACCTTCACCGTTTTTTTGCCTTTGTGGTCACCTCGGGCCGCGAATTGGATGCCTGGGCGAACATCGAGACCGATCTCCTGGAACAATTCTGGGCGGATGCAATCAATCAGGCCGTGGTCATCTCCGCCCGCTCATTCCTGGATTGGCATCTACAGGAACGTTACGGCCTGGCGAAAACGGCGCGAATGAGTCCGGGCTCCCTTCCTGACTGGCCCCTGGAGGAGCAACGGGTCCTTTTTGAACTTCTGGGAGACACCCGAAAAACCATCGGCGTAGAGCTGACGGAGAGTCTGCTCATGGTGCCCATCAAATCCCTCTCGGGCATTGTCTTCACAAACGAGGAAGGATTTACCAGTTGTCAGCTATGCCCTCGCGAAGACTGCCCCGGTCGGAAGGTTCTATACGATCCGGAACTCTACGAAAGGAAATATCGGGACCCATCGCAGACTTCCCACTTGGGGCAATCATAGCAGCGGATTTACGTTTCGTTTCCCGGCTATCGCCCGCAGTTGCAATGGCGCCAGAAAAACGAACCGCAGCTTCTGCACCGGTTCCGCTCGGCGTCCAGCGTCGGGCAGGATCTCCGGATAAGGGATTACAAGAAAAAAGGCCATGCCGATAGATCCCTGAAGTACAACAAATACAAATGCTCAGGAGGGCTGATTGGGCCAGATTTGTGAATGCGGTTCGTAATGTGCGCTGTCTTTTTGAATGCCTTAATTGACCGATCTTGAAAAATATGCAATATTGCTTTCACAAATAGAGCCGAAATATTATTGTTAGTGGGAGCATCGAATTGCCGCCGTTATAAAGTGAAAGGAGGCAGATTATATTGAGAAGCGATGAGATTCTCGATTTCCTTAAACAACACCGTCAAGACCTCGAAACCCGGTTTTCCGTGAAACGAATCGGCTTGTTCGGGTCCGTCCTTCGCGGTTCCGCAAGTGATAGGAGCGACGTGGACATTCTGGTCGAGCTGGCTCATCCCACCTTCGATCAGTATATGGATCTGAAGTTCTTCCTCGAGGATATGCTGGGAAGGCCAGTAGACCTGGTGTTGGCCGATTCCCTGAAGCCGCGCCTCAAGCCGATAATCACCCGCGAGGTGGCCTATGCGTAGGGATTTCGGGCTTTATCTCGATGACATTTTAGAAGCTATCCAGCAAATCCGAACATACTTGGCAGACCAGGACGAAGAGGCTTTCACAAAGGACCGAAAAACCCAGGACGCCGTCATCCGAAACCTTGAGATCATCGGTGAGGCCGCAGGGAAACTGCCTTCACAAATACAAAAGGATGAGCCGGAGATCGATTGGCGCAAGATTACAGGGTTACGCAACATTCTCATTCATGAGTATTTCGGCATCAATTTGCCAATCGTATGGGATGTGGTTCAACACAAATTGGATTCACTGGAAACAGTTTGCCGAAGACTTCTGGCGAGAGCCGCCGAACCGCCTGACCAAGAGACTCAATAGCATTTCCAATTCCAAGATTTCTCGACATCTGGCCATGTTCGATAACGGGCAAAATTTCAAATACAACTGTTGATATGGGACCTCTGGTGCATTTTATTGAATGTCGAATGAAAGGTGTAAATGCGTGACAGCTTATTTTCTGTTCAGGTAGAATCCGATTGCTTCTAATGAAAATTTCTTGACAGCAACTATCATCAACTGTTATCTGCACAATTAAGCTATCCCATTTTTGTAGACTACAGATCTCTTAGAAAGGAACGTCTATATGTATGAATCTCCAGGAGATGTCCTGACTATTGAAGAGCTGGCAACTTACCTGAAAATTTCCAAGTCCAGTCTTTACAAAATCGTTCGTGAAGGCAAGATCCCAGCTCAAAAAGTCGGTCGTCATTGGCGTTTCCGGAAGGGAGCCATCGATCTATGGCTCGAAGAGCCGCGAGTGAGCAAGACGGATTTAGGGGGAGATCGTTAATGGCAGAGCCACTTGCCGACAGTGTCATTCAAAGAATCGGTCAGGCTGCCGATCTATACCACCGTCTTGTCATGCTGGTGGCCCCGCCAGGTGCAGGCAAGACCGCCGTGCTTCGAGCGGTGCGTGAGCGAACGGCGGCGCCGCTGGTCAATGTCAATCTCGATCTGTCTCGGCAACTGCTCGACTTAACCGCCCGCCAGCGTACGCTACAGTTACCCCATCTCCTCTCGAACATCGTGACCTCATCGGCAGCCGAAGTGACTCTGCTGGACAACATCGAAATTCTCTTCGATATCACGCTTAAACAAGATCCTTTACGGCTGCTGCAAGGGCTCTCACGAAACAGGACGGTGGTCGCGGCATGGAATGGCTCCATCAAAGGAGAGCACCTGGCCTACGCAGCGCCGGGCTACCCAGAATACAGGCGATATCCTTCGCGGGATTTCCTGGTCGTGACCCCGGAGGCCACTGCATGAAGACAGGTAACGAATGATCAAAGAGGCAGACACGATGACAAATCTGCAGGACGGCAAATCAAGACGTGCATCGAACAAGCCCACAGGGGGAACACAAAAAATGGAGCGACTTGAATACAGGGATTTGATCCAGTTTGAGCCTATCGAGTCCGTCGTTCAGTTGAGGGACGCCGACCAAGCCGCCACCGCCCGGCAGCTTGTCCAGACCTATGTAGTCTCCGCTGAAATGGCCGATAAACTCATTAACCTGGTCGTTCCTCAACTTCAGTTCGACCACCCCATGGACAACAAGGGCCTGCTTGTTGTCGGCAACTACGGCACGGGTAAGTCACACCTGCTATCCATGATCTCCGCCTTGGCTGAAAATTCTGATTTAGCGCCGTACCTGAATGACAAAAACGTTGCCAGTGTGGCGCACAGGATCAGCGGCCGGTTCAAAGTGGTCCGAAGCGAGATCGGCGCCACCACCATGTCCCTGCACGATATCCTCGTGGCGGAACTGGAAGAGCATCTGGCTGAAATGGGGGTATCCTATTCCTTTCCGTCGGCGGACAAGGTTCCGAACAATAAACGGGCCTTCGAAGACATGATGACCGCGCTTGGTCAAAAGTATCCCGACCAGGGCCTGCTCTTGGTTGTTGACGAACTGCTCGACTACCTGCGCACCCGTAAAGACCAGGAACTGATTCTTGATCTCAACTTCCTTCGAGAAATAGGCGAGGTCTGCAAGGACCTCAAATTTCGTTTCATCGCCGGCGTCCAGGAAGCCATTTTCGACAGCCCCCGTTTTTCATTCGTCGCCGACAGCGTCCGCCGCGTGAAGGACCGTTTTGAGCAAATCCTCATCGCCCGCAGGGACGTCAAGTTCGTCGTGGCCGAACGACTGCTCAAAAAGACCGCAGAGCAACAGGTCAAAATCCGGGAATATCTGACCCCCTTCGCCAAGTTCTACGGCCATATGAACGAGCGCATGGATGAATTCGTGCGCCTCTTCCCCGTGCATCCGGACTACATCGACACCTTCGAACGGATAACCGCGGTGGAAAAGCGGGAGGTGCTCAAAACTTTATCCCTGGCCATGAAAAAACTGATTGTCCAGGAGCTCCCGGTCGACCGTCCGGGAATCATCGCCTACGACGATTACTGGACAATATTGCGAGAAAACCCGTCGTTCCGGTCGGTGCCGGACATCAAGGCGGTCATCGACTGCAGCCAGGTCCTTGAATCCCGCATTGAACAGGCGTTCACGCGCCCTGTTTACAAACCCATGGCCCTGAGGCTCATTCACGCCTTGTCGATTCATCGACTTACGACGGACGACTTCGACGCCCTGATCGAGAAGCGGGCCGAAAGCCTCGACTCCACGCAGCTCGACCGCTACTACTACGAAGCATTGAAGCGCGTTATGGAAGTCATTGACAGTCCGACCTACGTGCCGGGGTACAGAATCTGGCAGCACCAACTGGAATGGCTAGAACGAAAGGCTGCGCGCCAGGGCTATCTTTTCTTCGGTGCGCCCAACGAGCGTTCCACCGCTGTACCGCCGCGGGACTTCTACCTCTATTTCATCCAACCTTTCGACCCGCCGCACTTCAAGGACGAGAAGAAGCCGGACGAGCTGTTCCTGCGCCTTACAAAAACGGATGAGAATTTCCGAATAGCACTTCAAAACTATGCCGCAGCCCTGGACCTTGCATCTACCGCGTCAGGACACGCCAAAGGCACCTACGAATCGAAGTCATCCAATTTCTTGCGAGACCTCGTACAATGGCTCCAGAAGAACATGGCCACAGCCTTCGAGGTCACCTACCAAGGACGTACCAAATTGTTGACCGAGTGGGCCATGGGCAAGTCCATCCGCGCTATTTCGGGCATCGGCGACCATGAACGCATCAATTTCCGCGATATGGTAAACACCATAGCGGGCATCTGTCTCGGTACCCGTTTCCAAGACCAGGCGCCCGAATACCCTTTCTTCTCGGTGCTCATAATGGGAGAAACCCGGGCCCAGGCCGCACAAGATGCGCTACGCGCCATCGCTGGGCAGACCCGCACCAAACAGGCCACTGCGGTACTCGACGCCCTGGAGTTGCTCGACGGCGAAAGGCTCAATCCCTACCGATCGAAGTATGCCAACCACATCCTCAATGTTGCCAAGAAGAAGGGACATGGCCAGGTGATCAATCACAGTGAACTGATCGAGGAATACCATGGTGTGGAGTATCTGGCTCCACAAACACTCAGGCTTGAACCAGAATGGGCCGTGGTTGTTCTGGCCGCGCTGATCTACGCCGGCGAGGTGGTTGTTTCCATTCCGGGTAAGAAGTTCGACGCCACGGGGCTTCCGCAATTGGCCGGAACCGCCATCGACGAACTCGCACAATTCAAGCACGTCGAACGCCCCAAGGACTGGAACCTGCCCGGCATTACGGCCCTGATAGAGTTGCTCCTGCCTTACTGCGCCAAAGGCGTTGCCCTCACTCCGGGAGAAGCGCAGGTCATCGCCATGGGCGGCGAGAAAGCGGACGGTGTCGTCACCAAGATACAAACGACCGTCTTGCGGCTCATTGAGAGGATTGTGTTTGCCCAGCAGACCCTGAAGGCGGGACTGTTCTTCTGGGGCCGCAGCCTCCTGGCTGAAGATGAAGTACGGAAGCTGAGCGCCAAATTGGATGAAACCAAGACCTTTCTCGAATCCCTGCAGGCCTACACCACGACGGGCAGGCTCAAGAACTTTCGCTACGACGCTTCGGAAGTGACCGGACATCGGGACGGGCTTGCTTCCCTGGCCGAGATCAAATCGTTGGAAGAATTGGTAGTGGACCTTGGGACGACGGCTGCGTACCTCTCCACGGCCGAGGCGGTCCTGCCCCCCGGCCACGACTGGATCGACAAAATGAAGACGGTGAAAGACGATACCCTGGCCCGGATTGTCGATCCGGAAAAACGCAACGCCGGTACATTCCGTCAGCAGACCCAGCGAAAACTCGGCGAGCTCAAGAAAGTCTTCTTGGTGGCTTATCTCTCCATGCACGCCAAGGCGCGCCTGGGCGTGAAGGAAGATAAGCTCAAGGCACGGCTCATGAGTGATGAACGACTCAAGGACCTGCAGAAACTCTCCACCATCGACCTGATGCCTAGTCAGCATCTCCTGGAATTTCAAAATCGGCTCGGAGAAGTCAAGATCTGCTTTGCTCTCACCGAACAGGACTTGGACGCGACCCCCGTCTGCCCGCACTGTAATTTCAGGCCGGGCACGGAACAGGCTGCGGTCACCGCGGCTTCCGTGATCGAGGATCTGGACAGCGAGCTCGACAAGATGGCCGAGAGTTGGACGCAAACTCTTTTGACCAATCTCGAAGACCCGACGACCAAAGAACGGATAAGGAAGGTTCTTACACCGCATCAAAGAAAGATCGTTGAGGCATTCCTCGAATCCCGAACACTTCCCGACAAGATCGATCAAGATTTCCTCAACGCCGTCAAAGAGGCATTGACAGACTTAACCTTGGTCCCGGTCAAGATCACGGACCTTCGCGACGCATTGCTATCGGGTGGCTCGCCGACCACGCCGGAGGAGATGAAAAAACGTTTTGAGGAATACCTGGACGGAGTCATCAAGGGCAAAGAATCCGGCAAGATACGGATTATTTTGGAGTAAAACCATAATGGACACGGATAGACGGGAATTGAAGACGCTTCTTGCCCAGGGCGAAACGCTTACCGTTGAGTTCAAGAGCGATGCCAAGGGCCTTCCGGATCGCGATCTCGTGGCGGCAGTCGTGGCCTTGGCCAACACCGAAGGAGGAGTGCTCCTGATCGGTGTCGAGGATGACGGCGCCGTAACGGGGGTGCAACCGAATCATGAAGATGCCGCCGGCCTGGCCGCATTGATCGCCAATCGGACGAATCCACCCCTGGCCGTCGGGACGGAAATCCTCCCTTGGGGCGAGAAAAGAATTCTTGGCGTATACGTGTCCAAGGCCAGGGGCATCGTTTCAACAACCGACGGCCTGTTGTTGCGTCGCAGGTTGCTGGCTTCCGGCAAACCCGAGGCAGTACCCTTCTACCCCCATGCATTCATTCAACGGCAGTCTTCGTTGGGATTGGCCGATCCGTCAGCCATACCCCTGCCATCGCTTACCATCGAAGCTTTGAATCCCCTGGAGCGTCAAAGGATCAGAGAAGCAATCCGCCGATACGGCGGCGACATGTTTTTGCTTCCCCTGGCGGACGAGGAACTGGACGGCGCGCTTGGCCTTGTCACGACTGTCGAAGGCGTCCACCGGCCAACCGTAGCCGGCCTGCTCCTCATGGGGCGCGAAGAGGTGCTTCGACAGCACGTACCCGCCCACGAAATCGCCTTTCAGGTCTTGGAAGGCACCGACGTGCGGGTTAATGAATTCTTCCGTAAACCTCTATTGCAGTCCTTCGAGGAAATTGAACTGCTCTTCAAAGCCCGTGTGGATGAACGGGAGATCCAAGTAGGGCTCTTCCGGGTGCCTATCCCGAATTACGACCGTCGGGCCTTCCGGGAGGCTTTGATCAACGCGCTGGTACATAGGAACTACGCGAGACTGGGAGCGGTTCACGTCCGGCTCGACGATGATGGGCTCACCTTATCCAGTCCCGGCGGTTTCGTCGAGGGCATCACGCTGCACAACCTGCTGGTTGCGGCGCCGCGTTCCCGCAATCCCCTTCTGGCAGATATTGTCAAACGAATCGGACTCGCCGAACGTACCGGTCGAGGTATCGACCGGATTTATGAAGGCATGTTGCGTTATGGCCGGCCGGCTCCCGATTACGGCATGTCCGATGCCGCCTCGGTCGTGCTTGTGCTGCCCAAGTCGGATGCCGACACCGGATTTCTGGAGATGATCCTGGATCACGAAGGGAAAACTGGAACCGCGATGCCGATCGACAGTTTGATCATCCTTTCCCGGCTCCGGTATGAACGCCGCCTGACAACCGCGGATTTAACCGCGGACACGCAAAAATCCGAACAAGCAACACGCACAGCGCTTGAAAAGCTGGTGGAAGCCGGCCTGGTAGAGGCACATGGGACCGGACGGGGCCGCACCTACACCCTGAGCGCCAAAGTCTATCAACATTCCGGCCAGAAAGCCGACTATGTCCGTCAGGCCGGGTTCGATCCCATCCAACAGGAGCAAATGGTTTTGGCCTATATCGGTAAACACGGGGCCATCAAACGAGCTGGGGTTGCGGAGCTCTGTCGCTTGAGTTTACCGCAAGCCTACCACCTTCTTAAAAGGCTCGAAAAACAAGGAAAAGTAAAGCAATCTGGAAAGATGCGCTATGCCGTCTACAAACGGGGGGAATAGCCAACACGCAAGTGCGTTGAAGCCTACACACATGTGCGTAGATTCCGTGTGTAGAAGGAAACCGCAAATAGAAATCTGATTCCGGAGTAATGACTTGACGATTTCATTAAAAGAATCAAGAGCTGCCAGTGAAATTGCCAGGGTTCTCTATCGTTTCTTACCAGGGTCTGGGGCGAAACAATGGAAGGGGCACATCTCCTTTCAGAGCGTGGCCAATGAAGTAGGCGTCGGCGATTTCTGGCAAACCGGAAGTAAGGAACCAGCAATTGCTGCCCTACTTGAACGCACTTTGGAACATAGACGGGGTCTCTTTGAAAAGTTGATTTTATCCGTCGTGAGAGAGGGACTCAAATACTGCCAGAAGAATAGTCAGCCTATCACCGAAGAGGAAATCAAAATCCTCAATGGACTCATCCTTGAAGTCGGTTTCAAATTTCCGTCGTTATGGGACCCATCATTTCTTGGAGCACTGAGAGCTGACGGGCACGCGCGAGCGTCAGAGCTTGTCGAGAGAGAAATCAGCATTCAGAAAAGTCACATAAGTGAGCAATCTGAATTTTCCAAACGCCGCGAATGCTTGAAGGCTAACCTGTATTCTTTATGGACAGAATATAATCGTCAGCAAGCGGGTTTTAAGTTGGAGGAGTTGCTCAACGATTTATTCGACCTCTATGGCCTGAATCCCCGCGGCCCGTTCAGAGTAACAGGTGAACAGATAGACGGGTCGTTCGAGTTGGATAACGAGATCTATCTGGTAGAAGCAAAATGGGAGTCTGCGATGCTTTCAGAAGCCCCCCTTCTCGTCTTTCGAGGCAAGGTTGAGGGGAAATCATCTTTTACAAGAGGTGTCTTTCTTTCGCTGAGTGGCTATGCCGAAACAGCGTTGAAGGCTATAACTCAAGGGAAGCAGCCTAATTTCTTTCTAATGGATGGATATGATCTATCCGTCGTTCTTGAAGGACAAATCCAGCTTGATATGCTTTTAAGGATCAAGCTGAGACACTTAGCTGAAGAAGGCAGGGTATTTGTCTCAGCAAAAGACTGTAAGCTCTGCGATAAGGGATAAAACCAATGGATAGACTTCTAAGTCTTTGGCCAGACATACACGATAGGGGCCCCGTCGAATGTTTAGGGATGACATTCAAAGATGACGATGCCCGACGGGAATATTTCCTGGAGAAACTGCGAGAGAAGTTAAAGGATCCAGAGTTTCGCAAGATCGAAGGATTCCCCAGCGGCACGGACGAGGACATCCTGGCCCTGTCGGATCCGCCGTATTATACCGCCTGCCCGAATCCGTTTCTTGCAGAATTCGTCGAGCGGCACGGCACGCCTTTCAATCCACGCCTGCCCTACATTCGGGAGCCCTTCGCCGTGGACGTGAGCGAAGGGAAGACGGACCCGATCTACAAGGCCCATTCCTACCATACCAAAGTGCCGCACCTGGCCATCGTGCCGTCACTGCTGCATTATACCGAACCCGGAGACATCGTCTTGGACGGGTTCTGCGGATCGGGGATGACCGGCGTGGCCGCATGGTGGTGCGGGGCCGCGCCGGAGGAGTACCGGCAGAATCTTGAGGCGGCGTGGGAAAAGCATGGGCGGGCCAAACCGCACTGGGGCGCCCGGCGCGCAATACTCAACGACCTCTCTCCCGCGGCGACGTTCATCGCCGCCAACTACAACCTGCCCTTCGACATCCGCGAGTTTTCCCGAGCGGGAAAGGAGATCCTGGAAGAAATTGAACGGGAAATCGGTTGGATGTACGAAACCCTCCACGCGGACGGAAAGACGAAAGGACGCATCGAATACACCGTTTGGAGCGAGGTATTCACCTGCCCCGACTGCGCCGGGGAGGTGGTCTTTCTTGATGAAGCCTTGGATGAAGAGACCAAGCACGTCAGGGACGCCTTCCCCTGTCCGAACTGTGGTGCGAACCTGACGAAGGACAACTTACAACGGGTATTCAACACGCAGGCCGACGCGGCAAACGGCAAGACGTGGAAACGGATCAAATTCCGACCTTCACTGATCTCCTACCGCTTGGGAGGAAATCGTTACGAAAAAAAGCCGGACGTGCAAGACATGGCGAACCTGAAGCGTATCGAGGCAATGCCGCTGCCGGAGGAGATACCTACGAACCCCTTTCCCATCGAGCAGATGTCCCATGGCTCACGAATCGCGCCGAAAGGTTTCACCCATGTCCACCACTTCTTCCTTCCCCGGGCGGCGCAGGCCCTTGCGGCGCTCTGGCGCAAGGCTCAAGCCCATCCCGAACCGCGGACCCGCGCCATGCTGTTATTCTTTGTTGAACAGGCATTATGGACGGCTTCTGTCCTTGATCGATATCGACCCACCGGCTTTTCTCAGGTCAATCAGTATCTGACCGGCGTCTACTATGTCGCCTCCCAACACGCCGAGTGTAGTCCGTGGTACATC
>MICJ01000102.1:0-6702 GCA_001830835.1 Syntrophobacterales bacterium GWC2_56_13
TTATAAATTATTTTAAGGCGTTACACTAACCTGACTTTTTACGAGGCCGTCAAACTTGATGTCTTGATTTTCGACCGATGCGATTATGTAGCAGCTTTCAACCCGTACTACGCAGGAGTGATCAAAGAAAAAATGAAATGCGCCGGTTATTGACGTATCTACAGAGTCATTAACCAGACTGAGCCAGCAGAGGTTGCAGATTGTCGTTAATAACCTTCGATTGTGCCTGTCAATGCTATGGAATAAAACTGTCGTGCTTTATGTTATGATATTACTGTGACAATTTGAATGCATGAAATAGAAAATCACTTTGTAAATTGGTCAAATAGCTCTCGAACCCGACCTGTGGCACCGGGTTTCGGGGCATCAAACTTTGACGGTGTCTTTTCCCGACTTAAATGGAGGGCGATTTGCATATCGCCGCTTAGTTTGGATTCGAGCCGTTCTACAAATTTTTCCACCGGAGGAATGTCGTCATTCCTGCGAAATGCGTCAAACAGGTCATCCACTGTGGATGAAAACATCCTTGTTGCAACAAGATCAAGTCGATTGTCATTTACTTTGTGGTATGAGGTCCCTTCTGGGAATCTGTGATCTTTCATAAAGGTTTTGAAACCTTTAACCAGTTGGCCTGTGCTTGTCGTTTGGCCCGTTTGAAATTCTATAGCTACGAAGTCATCAACCTGAGCACGAAATGGTTTATGTTTAACCATCACGAAATCAAAATTTCCTATACCTGGCAAACCAACCTCGGAAAAAACAAGGACATTTTCACTCGTTCCAAACTGAGAGATGGCTATTGTCTGAAAAACTTTATTCTTCTCAAGAAACCGTCGGGGGCATAAGGCAATTTCCTGTCCGTCCACCTGAGCAAAGCAGACGCCAAAAGGGAAATCAATAAGTCTGCTCTGTTTGTAGCATTGCGATTCATGGAATGGACACCAAAATTTTCTCCGCATATCTTCGGCTTCCGGCATAACATTCTGAAAATAACAGCCGAAAATTTCTGAAGGATATTTCGCCATCACTCGCTCCTAATGAAGTCTTTCCATAAATGGCAGATTGTATCGTGATCAAAATCATTGTCCAGTATCCAGCCCAAGTATTGCGTACATCCCCGACAGAAGGATGCACTGTCGTCCATCTTGATACTAACAGGTTTTTCCCAATGCCCTGTATCATCAGCATCGAACGGTTTCAGCACAAGGATCGCATCGTGCTTGAGAGCGCGAAGGCTTCTGATGTGGACTGAAATCGGATTTTCAGAGTGAACGACATAGCCGTTCATCAGTCGAAAGCGCGCGCCAGCGAGTGCGATAGTGAGCTGTGCCCAGGCAGCAGCGCGCCAGTGATGGTACGTAAAAATCAACCTTCCATGTGGCCTGGCAAGAACGCGGTGGCACTCCTGCCAAATTTTAGCTAGGATACCACCAAATTTTGATTCATTCTCCCGGGATTCGGCAACAGCAGACAAAAGTGGTTGATATTGCCAGTTAGCCTGGTCCGGTAGAAACCAGTGGAGCCAGCAACGGAAAAAATGAGACAGGTCACTATACTGGACATTATCGAAATAAGGGGGATCGGTTACGACATAGTCAATGGCATGATCCGGCAAAGGCAGCACAGAGGAATCATTTTGTCTGATGATAAAGGAACGTGTTTTATCTGTAAATTCATCAAGAGATTGGCATTCCTGACCCAAGTCCAACTCGCCTTCAATCATGACCTTCTCCCATCTGACTCCTGACCATCGCCTCTCTATCGGCCCTTTTGCCCAGAGCCCGGCGTTTATAATACGTTTCTCAAATAAATTTCTTAGCGTGCCGGACGTTCTGTCCTTAAAAACCGGATTATTCTCTAGGGCTGTGCATGGAAAGGAGTAGGCGTGATGGGAAAAAACGTGGCGGATCGCCCCTGGCCTTCGCTGATCGACGCCCTTGTATCCGCATAGCAGCGAGTTAAATTCCAGAGAAGTAGATACGAGCAGGGCCAGCCATAGTCGATGTTCGGGGGCTGTTTCATCGATGTATCTTTTCGCCTCAGATAAATAGATGCGCTGACGGTGGGAAAACAAGTCAAAGAAATACGTTACGCCACGTGCGATCAAGTCGTTTGATTTAGGACCTTGAGGAACCCCGAATCCATTGTCTCCAGGAAAAGTCAGACTGGCAACCCGCGTCGATGCGGCAACCATGTTCTGAATATCCTTGTGGTCTGGGGCCTTGAAAAATTGGCCGTGATGTGCACATTTCCCCACCATAACCAGGGGCACGTAACGATCCATAAAGGGAATTCCCAAAAGTTCTGAATGCTTATCGTTAATTCCACTTTTCTTGGCTTCATCCTTATCAATCAACAACCATGTTCTGTTTCCGAGGGTGACTTCCAGGGAAGGATAAAAATCGAGGATTGTTTTCTTGTCGCCATTCGTTTCTGCTCGCAGGGTGAAGGAATCAACAAAAAGGGCTTCGTCCTTATCGATCTTCCTTCTGAGGCCATAGAGCATGAATTGCATATCGCTTTTTTCATGACAGTTGGGGCATGACGTCTCGAAATAGAGGGATAAGTTTTTATCCAGTTTTTCAAAAAATTCATTAAAGACGGCCCGTTTTTCTTGAAGGCTGATCTCGGTTAATGTAGCACGAGCCTGCAGAACAGGAATTGGATCAACATCGTAACCTATGACATTGGCGCCAAGTCTTATGGCCTCATGCAAAGTCGTCGCCCCACCCATCATTGGATCCAAGATGGTTAGACCTTCAAGCCCTCCCGGTGTATAAAAATCACGCAAAGCAGGTTCCGAAGAGAGTTGCTTAAGGATGGAACGAAATGTGACGCCAGAACGTCTGGCCCACCATTTATGAAGATAAGTATTAGGGCGAAATAGGTGCTTGTTGTAAGACTCGATCTGAGCAAGTTTGTCTGCCGTTTCTTCAGGAAAAAAGGAATCTATAGCCACCTCGGATGGCGGAGCGACGAATTTTCGTTCGGCATTGGAAAAGCTGAACATTAATTGTGTACGGTTCATTTATTTTGCATATCATAAAAATCAAGACGATGCTCGTCAATTATTTCTGCCAGAAATCAAGTGCGCTTATCTTGGTTGAAGAATTATTGAGTAAAGGAAGCATAACCAGATTCTAAAAGAACGTAAAATAAGCCGCCAAGCATTTTCACATTTCATCCCGTATTCAATAAAATGCTCCGAAGATCAAGTATCAACACTTGTATTTGAAGTTTGGATTATTCTTTCCTCGATGCTCCGTATTGATAAGAAAGACATTTTTAGACACGTACGATTAAACCGGATGAACCAGAATATCGAGTCATCCGGTCGTTGCCGTGGATCAGCCGGTTGCGAATCCCCACTGTCCGGCGCCAAGGCACTTCCAGGTAGCAGGAGCGGAGGTCCGCCTACAGCCAGCCTTCGGGCAGCCCCTCGGCCAGGTTGTGGGAAACACCCTCGCCTGCAATCAGGCGGTGAGCCCGCGCGTCGAAAGTCAGCCATAATCCCTGCAACTGCCGGGCGAGCGCGGCGGAACAGGCGTCGCAGCCCGTCAGTCCGATCGCTACGAACCGCGCGGCATCGCCGGCCAGTTGCTCCGTCATGGGCTGCCGGAGAACTCCGCCCTGGATCAGGGGCAGGACGCCTTCGACAAAAACATCACGTCCGCGGGGGTGAACGCGGCAGAGGACGGAAAAGACCTCAAAGCAGAACAGTTCCGGCACGGCAAAGAATTCCGGCTGATCAATCCAGCGCTCCAGAACGGCAATGCAATCTTTTCTTATCCCAGAATGTTGTGTCGTTTCTGCTTGACGCACAATGGTCTTTCCCCTATATTTCCGCTAACGAGAAAGCGGATGGCTGTAAAAAAACAGGACTTCCTGTCTTTAAATGGGTAATAGATGAAGAAGGGTAAAAGTTACAGATCTCTTTACCTGCCCGCCTGGACCATCGTGGCCGCCGTGCTGATTCTCCTTGTCGTCATCTCCATATCCACCTACCGGAACATGAGCAGGGAGAGGGGGAGAATGGAAGACTCCCTCGTCAGGGAAGGTCTGGTCATCATCCGGGCCATAGAGGCAAGCGTCCGCGCCGATTTTCCTTCAACCCCCCCCGACGCGCAACGCCTGCAAAAGCTGGTGGAAGAGGTATCCCATGAACCGGAAGTCGCCGCCATCACCATCTTTGATCAGGAGGGGAATATTGTGGCGGCCAGCCGCTCCACGGATCCGCCCCCGGAGAAAATCAGGGGAGTCTCGTCCCTGCAACTCCTGTTGAGAGAGAGGGGGATGATCACGCGCTACCGTCAACAGCCGGACGGAGCGCGGGCTTTTGAAATCATTCGGCCGTTCCGGCCCTTTTTCAACCAGGCTCATCCTCCGTTGCCCCGAGAGGTACAAGTAAAACCGGTGTTACGGGAGGCGCCTTTGCGCCGGTGGGCCGAGGATAAAATGATCGCCTTGAGTCTCCGGCTGGCGACCTTTGAAACGGCCCGCAGGGAGGACCGGCATCATACCCTCCTGATGGCGGGGATCCTCGTGGTCCTGGGAACGGGGGCGCTTTTCTTCATTTTCGTCGTCCAGAACTACTATATGGTCGATCGCACACTGGATCGGATGAAGAGTTATACGGAGAACGTGGTGGAAAGCATGGCCGACGGCCTCATATCCATTGACCGCGAGGGAAAGATCGTTACCCTGAACCGGCAGGCCGGTGAAATCATCGGTTCCGGGCGGGAGGCACAGGAAGGCAGGAAAATAAACGATGTCCTGGGCGAGGGGGTCGGAGAGATTCTGAGTTCCGCAGAGGGGCTGGCGGTTGTACGGGACAGGGAGATGGTTCTTGTGAGGAATGCGGGCGGTAGAATTCCTCTCAGCCTTAGTGCGGCCCCGCTCAGGGATGGGAAGGGCCAGGCGCTGGGTTCGGTGCTGCTTATAAAAGACCTGCGGGAGATCCGCGACCTTCAGGAAAAAGTGCACCGCAGCGAGCGCTTGGCCTCTCTCGGGCGGCTGGCCGCCGGCGTCGCCCATGAGATACGAAATCCGCTCAGTTCCATCAAGGGGTTTGCCCAGTATTTCGTGAAGCGTTTTAACGGTCAGCCCGAGGATCAGGGGTATGCCTCCATCATGGTCAAGGAGGTCGATCGGCTGAACCGGGTGATCACGGAACTTCTTGACTTTGCCGGGCCGAAAGAACCACGCCGGGAGCCGCAATCTCTGGAGAATATCGCCGAGCATGCACTACAACTTCTTGCCCCCGATCTTGCGACCCGCAAGGTGGAGGTGTCAAGGGAATATGAGCCGGGCCTGCCGGCGGTTTCCGTGGACCGCGACCAAATATCCCAGGTTTTTATCAATATCCTTCTCAATGCCCTCGAATCCATGGACGGAGAAGGAGATATCCGCATCAGTCTTCGCAGTTGCGGCCCTCCGCCTGGAGTCGAGGTATCCTTTGCCGATACGGGGGCCGGCATCCCGGAGGAGGACCTGGAAAAGGTCTTTGAGCCTTTCTTCAGCAGGAAAAGGAAGGGAACCGGCCTGGGATTGGCGATTGTCCACCAAATCATTGGAAGCCACCGGGGAGACATCAGGGTGGAGAGCGGACCGGGAAAGGGGACGACTTTTCGGATACACCTGCCGGTGGACGGGAGCAGTGGCAGTTCTCTCCGCCGGGATGGCTAAGGAGCGGATATGGATGAAAAACCTAAAATTCTTGTAGTGGACGATGAAGATAGCCATCGAATCATGCTCAGGGCCGTCCTGAGTGAAGATGGATATGCGGTGACGGAAGCCGCCGACGGCACGGATGCCATAATGGCCGTGGAAAAAGAGGCCTTCGATGTCATCCTGCTGGACATCCGCATGACGACCATGGACGGAATAGAGGCGCTGACCGAGATCCGGAAAATGAGTCCCCTCGTGCCCGTCCTGATCATGACCGCTTACGCCTCCGTAAAAACCGCCGTGGAGGCGCTCAAGGCCGGGGCCTTCGATTATCTTACGAAACCTCTGGATATTGAGGAATTGAAAATACTGATTGAAAAGACGCTCGAACATTACCATCTCCGCGCGGAAAATCTGGTTCTCAAGGAACGTCTGGGCGACCGTTTCGATTTTACCCGGATCATCGGCAGGAGCCCGAAGATGAAAAGTCTTCTGGACACGCTGGCCATGGTGGCGCCTTCCGACGCTACGGTGCTGATCATGGGGGAAAGCGGGACGGGGAAGGAGGTGGTGGCCAACGCCATTCATCATAACAGCCCCCGGGCCGGGCAGCCGTTTATCAAGGTCTCCTGTGCCTCCCTTCCGGAGACGCTCCTCGAGAGCGAGCTTTTCGGGCATAAGAAGGGCGCCTTCACCGGCGCCGTTTACCGCCGCGAGGGGAGGTTTCAACTGGCCCACCGGGGAACCATCTTCCTCGATGAAGTGGGTGAGATGAGTCGGGCCACACAGATGAAGCTCTTAAGGGCGCTCCAGGAGAAGGAGTTCGAACCGGTGGGAAGCGCCCAGACGATAAAAGTGGATATCCGGGTGATCGCCGCTACAAACAAGGACCTGGAAAAGGATGTGAAAGATGGCCGTTTCCGGGAGGATCTCTATTACCGCCTGAACGTGGTTCCCATCGTGCTGCCGCCGCTCCGCGAACGGAAAGAAGATATTTCCCCCCTGACGGACCATTTTTTGGCCCTCTACGGGGAG
>MICJ01000102.1:6735-11257 GCA_001830835.1 Syntrophobacterales bacterium GWC2_56_13
AAGGCGCTGGATCTGCTCGTCCGTTACGACTGGCCGGGAAACATCCGGGAACTGGAAAACTGCATCGAACGGGCCGTGATCATGGCCAGGGAGGAGGTGATCGTACCGGCCGATTTCCCGCCCCAGATCCAGATGCTTTCCAGGGAGGAGGGGACGAATGGTTTTAACATCCCTTCCGGGATCAGTCTCGAAGAGATGGAGCGGGCGCTGATTGTCAAAACGCTCGCCGAAACAGACGGCAACCGCACAAGGGCGTCGGAAATCCTGGGCATCAACCGCCGCACCCTGCAGAACAAACTTAAACAGTACGGGCTCAATACCCCGCCCTCCAGACCGGCTTGACAGGTGCAACGGTGCAAGCAAAAAGCAGTTCATCCGACGAGATATTACCGAAGTTTTGAAATCATTTTATTAGGAGGCAAAAGTGGAACGTTCTCTGGTTTTGGTTAAACCTGATGGCGTGCAGCGCTCTCTGGTGGGCGAAGTGATCACTCGTTTGGAGCGGCGCGGGCTGCGCCTGGCGGGGGCGAAGTTCATGCAGGTCGGCAAGGCGCTGGCCGAAGAGCATTACGCGATTCACAAAGGCAAGCCGTTTTATGACGGTCTGATTGCCTACATCACCTCCGCGCCGGTGATGGCGATGGTCTGGGAAGGCCCTAATGCGGTCGCAGCTATCCGCCAGACGATGGGCGCCACCCGCCCCCTGGAAGCGGCGCCGGGAAGTATCCGCCACGACTACGCTCTGGAAGTGTGCCGCAACATCACGCACGCCTCGGACAGTCCCGAAAATGGCGAGCAGGAAGTGGCGCTGTGGTTCAAGCAGGATGAACTGATCGCCTGGAGCCGCGATGCGGATAAGTGGATTTTTGAGAAGTAAGGTGAAATTCGTCCTGAGGATCGTCCCGCCGGGCCATCGGGTGGGACGATCCTCTTTGCACTTGATCCATGATCCCCCATTGTGCCGGGTGCTAAAAAAATGCCCACTTTCACCGATTGAGGCGGACACAGTGAGGAAATAATGCGCACCAGGGGATCTTGGGACATCTCCAGAACCATCCCTTAAAAAAATTAATAGCCTTGCATTATAAAGAGTTATCAATGATAAAAGCCGGGCTTTGACCGCTGGCATAACTGTTGCTAATATTAGGACCTGAGAACGGAAAGGAGACATTATCTTGGACAACAAGACATGCGGTAGTTGCGGGAAAGAGATTTCCGGCGAAGGTGAAGTTTTTTGTCCCGACTGCAAGGGAGACATCAGACGCAAGAACAGGAAACGCCTGTGGTATTCGGTTGCGGCAGCGGCGCTTCTCTTTCTTGCCGGATCGGTCTACTGGTACGGAGGCAGAAACTCCTGGGATTTTTCCTGGGATGCCATCCTCGGAAGGCCGGCGGCAGTGATCAACGGAGAACCTGTCGCCTGGTCTGAGGCGCGGGAGAGATTCAAGACCACGAGGGTTATACTGGAGAAGCAGTACGGCAATGATCTTTTTGCCGGCGAGAGAGGCAGGGCGATTCTAACTGATATGCAGAAGAATGTCCTGGATAGGATTCTTGATGAGCGGCTGGTGGCCCAGGAGGCGCGCCGGATGAATATAAAAGTGGGCGACGAGAGGGTACGGCAGGAACTTCAGAAAATCGCCGGAGAAATTTACGGAAACTGGGAGAATTTTCAGGCCAGTCTCAGGGAAGACGGGATGTCCCAGGAATACCTGATGAATCACGTCCGGAATCTTCTTCTTGGTCGGGAAGTTAAAAAAGCAAAGGCGCCTCCCGGCGTGGATCCCGATGAATACTTCGGCGCCTGGCTGAACCAGGCCAGGCGGGAGGCGAAGGTTACCTTTAATAAAACCATCAGTCCTTTGCAGGTGTCTTCCCAGGGGCGAGGGTCGTGCTGCAGCCCGGGCGGAGGCGGGGGCGGATGCGGAGGGAAACAGGCTTCCGCCGGTTCTCTGGATCCGGAGTTGAAAAACAAGGCAAGCGCCGTGGCGCTCACTGAATATCGGAAGACCAACCCTGTCGAGAAAGGTGTGGGGGCGCTGGTGACCGATTACGGATGCCACATCCAGGTGGACATTGAAAAGGAAGGGAAAATAATTAAATCATACTCTTATCGTGATGGAAAGGTCTTTGAAATATGAGAAAAGGAGATGAACCGATGAAAAAAAAGAAGCCCGACGCACCGAAGGGCAGTGAGACCAAGCGGGAAAAATTGCTGGAGGAAAAGAAGAAATTCCCCCTTGTGAAGGTTGTCGTTATTTTGCTGGTTACGGCCATACCCCTGGCGTGGTTCATGTTCAGGGACAGCCCGGAGGCCGGTTCGGGCAGCGTTCCCGGTAGCAAGGTCACGGAGAAAGTCAGTTACCGGAACCAGACCATTGGCATGACGCCGGTGGATACCGCCGCCACAGGCGATTACATAGAGATACCCGTGGAGATTGTTAAGGAGAAGAAGCTCGTTTCCTTTGAATACAAAAAGGCGGGGAAACAGGTGCCCCTTATGGCCTACATCACCCCCTCGGGAAAGCTCGTGACCGCCGTAAGCATGTGCGAGCCCTGCAGATCCACGAAGTTCCATATCGAAGGCGAGCAGATGGTCTGCAACGCCTGCGGCACACGCTGGACGCTGGAGGGTTTGCGGGGTGTGAGCGGCGGCTGTCTGGAATATCCCCCCGATGTCGTCTCCCATACCATTGAAGGCGGGAAGGTCAGGATCAAGGAGACGATCATCCTTGACTGGAAGCCGAGGGCATAGCTTACCCGGAGGAATAACATGCGGTTGCATCATATTTCACTCAATAATCTGCGGCGTCGCAGAGGCAAGACGATTTTCCTCATTATCGGGCTTCTGATCGGCGTGACCACGGTGGTGGCGTTGGTTGCCCTGACCGGCGCTATGGAAAAGGACATCGGCAAAAAGCTGGATGAACTGGGGGCGAATATCCTGATTACCCCCAAATCCCGCGATCTGGCCCTGAATTACGGGGGGATACAGTTTTCCGGCGTGGCCCTGGATGTGCGTCCCCTGCAGCAGGCCGACCTTGCCGGGATCTCATCGATTAAAAACAAGGAAAACTTAAGCATTGTCGCCCCGAAGCTCATCGCCGCTGCGCGGGTTAATCAAAAGGACGCCCTGCTGGCGGGGATCGTGTTTAAAGAGGAACTGCGCCTGAAAAAGTGGTGGAAGATCGCGCCAAAGCCAGTCCAGGGCGCCGCCCCGGGTGCTGCTCCGGAGAACAATGCGTCGAATAAGGAAGGAATGGGCACGATGGGTCATGCGCAGGCCGGCGGCGGAAAGAGCGCCTACGGGCTTGTTGATTTTCTGACGGAGAGGGACATCCTTGTGGGGGCGGTCGCCGCTCAACATCTGCAACTGCGCGAGGGGCAGGTCGTGGATATTCAGGGGCAGACATTTGATGTGCGGGGGATACTGGAAGAGATGGGATCTCAGGATGATGCCCTGATTTTCGCCGATTTAGGCCGGGCGCAGAAGACGCTGAAGAGGCCGGGGGAGCTTTCTCTGGTCGAGGTGGCCGCCTTCTGCAATACCTGCCCGATAGACGAAATGGTGGCGCAGATTTCCGGCGTTCTGCCGGGGGCCAAAGTAACTGCCGTCAAGCAGGCAGTGGAATCACGCCTGGAGACGGTGCGGCATTTCAAACGTTTTTCCCTCGGGATTTCGGCGGTGGTTATGCTTATCGGCTCACTGATCGTCTTTACCACCATGATGGCGTCGGTTAACGAGCGGACACGGGAGATCGGGATCTTCCGCGCCATAGGTTTCCGGAAGGTGCACATCGTGAGGATCATTCTGTTAGAGGCCTTTGTCGTGGGCTTTCTGGCGGGTGTTTCCGGCTATCTTGCCGGCATGGGCATATCATGGGCGGCCCTGCCGCTTTTCCTCCCGGGACAGGGAACGGGCGTCCAGTGGGATATGGGCATGGCCCTGGGCGCCACGGCAATTTCCATTGCGCTGGGTCTTGCGGCCAGCGCCTATCCTGCCTTGAGAGCCGCCCGGCTTGACCCGGCCGAATCACTGCGGGCGATGTAAGAGGAGAGTGAAGATGAGTCTTATCGAGTTGAGGGGGCTTAGCAAGTTTTACGAAAGCGAAGGAGAACGTGTCTTTGCGCTGCAGAAACTGACCCTGAGCGTGGAGGCGGGCGGATTTATCGCGGTCATGGGACCCTCCGGCTCGGGAAAGAGCACCCTCCTCAACATCCTGGGGGGACTCAGTCATCCCAGCGCGGGGAATTTTTTTGTGGACGACATTGACATCTACGGGCTGGCCAACGAGAAACTGGCGGATTTCCGCAGGGAGTATATCGGTTTCGTCTTCCAGTCCTTTCAGCTTATTCCCTATCTGACGGTTCTGGAGAACGTGATGCTGCCTCTGGCCATCATGCGTGGCCGGAACGGCTGGCAGAGGGAGATGGCAAACCAGGTGCTGGATAAGGTTGGGTTGGCATCTAAGAGCCGGCGTCTTCCAAACCAGCTCTCCGGGGGGGAGCAGGAACGGGTGGC
>MICJ01000103.1:0-17829 GCA_001830835.1 Syntrophobacterales bacterium GWC2_56_13
GTATGCCGAGGCGATCGGCTTGACGGCCATTGCGGCTGCTCCGGCGTAAGCCTGGGGTAAGGGTTCCCGTGGGGCGGGGGCTATTTTTGGCTTCCGCCCTGCACGGATTTTTTCGGGTTCGGAGAAGGTGAAGGAGAATCATCATGGGCAATTTGACCGATGACATGACGCGCTTACGAGGGGAGATTGACGCCCTGCGGGGCGCCCGGAGCGTGCTGATGCAGGATTTGACGCGCGGCGCCAGGGATCTGGCCGCTGCGGTTTCGGCCATGAAGACTGATCTGACCGCCGCCCACAACGCGATGGCGAAAAAAACCAAGAGAGAGCGGGAGACTTTCGTGGGAAACATGGTTCATGAGGTCAACTCCCTGCTGGGCGATTTTTCCAGGTTCCGGGGCGATATGGCCCGGGCGGGTAAGCGTGACCGGGGAAACTTTCTCATGGAAATGAGAAGACAGGTCACGGGTATGCTGAAGGAAACGGCGGACGACCTGACGGGGGCGCGCTTTGCTTGGGGCGGCAAGTATCTCAGGAACCCCCCGATAATGAAACGGAAAAGAGAGCCGGAGATCATGGAACCCGCGCCGCCGCCGGTGAAAGAAGAAGCAGTGACAGAGAAGAAGCAGGAGGCGCCGCCGGAGATGCAACTGCAAGCAATGCCGGAGATAACGGAACCGGAAAAAGTGGATACGCCCAAGGTCAAGGCGGTCGCACCCCCCAAGGCCAAGACGCCGGCGCCTGTCGTTGACTCCATGACAGCTCGGAAACGGACAAAAAGGAGTCGGCCGGATGAAAAACCCGCCAAAGCAGCGACCAAGGCAAAACGGGGCAGGAAATAACGCACGCGGTATCAAGGTCCTGGGCCGGGCGCCGGCAGTCGTCTGCACTCATTTCAGGAAGGAGAAGTGGGTACATGAGTGAGAATACATTAAGAGTGGTCAGCGCGTCCACCGTGCGCTTATCGGCCGGGGAAGACAGCGTTCAGCCCGAGGCCGGCGATACTTTTATTTCTTCTCCCTATGTGGAGCAGGTCACGCAACGTGCTTTAGCCTATCTTGTTGCCGGGTATCCCGTCCATTTTTCCGGTGTAGCGGGAACGGGAAAGACGACCCTGGCCTTTCATGTGGCGTCCAAGCTCGGACGCCCCGTCACCCTGGTCCACGGGGATGATGAGTTCGGCAGTTCCGATCTTGTGGGCAAGGACGCCGGCTACAGGAAAAACAAACTGATCGACAATTATATCCACTCGGTCCTGAAGACGGAGGAAGAAATGAAAAGCCTCTGGGTGGACAACCGGTTGACCACGGCCTGTCAGAACGGGGAGATCCTCATTTATGACGAATTCAACCGATCCCGGCCGGAAGCGAACAATGCCCTGTTGAGTGTCCTTTCCGAGGGGATTCTGAACCTGCCGAAACTGCGCCGCTCCGGAGAGGGATACATGGCCGTGCATCCCGAGTTCCGGGCGATCTTTACCTCCAACCCCGAGGAATACGCCGGGGTCCACAAGACCCAGGACGCCCTGATGGACCGCCTGATCACCATCCACTTAGAACACTATGATCGGGATACGGAAATCATGATCGTCATGAAGAAATCGGGACTCCCCCGGGAAGATTCCGAGCGGATCGTGGATATCGTGAGGGAATTGAGAAGTTTCGGGGTGAACAATAACCGTCCGACCATCCGGGCGGGGATCGCCATCGGCCGGATCCTTGCGTCTCAGAACCGGCGCGCACGGTGGGATGATCTGTTTTTTCAGTTGGTGTGCCGGGATGTCCTGGCCACGGATACCGCCAAGGTCACCCGGGGCGGCGAACCGGTCATGATGCAGAAAGTGGAAGAGGTGATCCGCAAGTTCTGCGGGTCCGCAAAGCCGGCAAAGGAGAAAGGCAAAGAGGAACGCCAATGACAAAAAGAATCATGAGAGGCGTGCAGGACATCAGGACCATCTCGGGCCGTGTGAATGAAAGCACCATTCCTTACAAGGCCTATATGAAGCTCAGCATCCTCGAGATGGAAAAGTACCGCCGGGGAAAGGAAAAGACGAGCGCCCTGGAAAGGGTGCAGAATATTGATCAGCGCTTCAAGGACATCGAGGCGGAAAGGCAGGAGATCATCCGTTCTCTGGAAGCCCAGGGCGCCCCGCGCCAGCGCCTTCCGATCGTGGACGTTCCGGCAGCGGCGCCCCGGACAACCACGGGGCCGTTCAAGATCAGATACTAAACCCCCATGACGTTGGGTGCCACGAAGCATGAAAAGGAAGGAGATCCATCCATGAAAATTAACTGTCTATCCTGCGGTCACATCATCGTACTCGATGATGCTTACAGTGACTACGAGGGGTCGGTAAAGTGCTACACGTGCAGCGCCCTCCTGGAGATCAAGCTGAGCGAGGGCCTCGTCAAGTCGGTGAAATTCCTGGAACTGACGCGCATTGCCGCCGCTGAAATATAACCTTGATTGTCATTCTCGCCCCCGACAAGGGCATTCGAGGGCAGGCTCGGGCGAGAATCCAGAGATTAATTCTGGGATTCCGGGTCAAGCCAGGAATGACGAGGGCATATTTTCCAAGGCAGAATAAAGGGGACAGCGATATGGGAAGTAGAGCAGCAGCAAATGAGGGGAAATATCTTTATGCCGTCATCCCGGCGGCAGGAGACCGTGAGTACGGCGATATCGGCATCGGAGGAGGGTCGGTTTATCTCATCTCGAATAACCAGGTCGGCGCCGTGGTCAGTAATTTCAGCGACGGGAAAATCCGCCCGGAACGCCGCCACATAGCGGCGCACCAAGCCGTCCTCAAACGCCTCATGGAGGAAGACGCCGTCCTGCCCATTAGTTTCGGCGTCATCGCGGAAGGGGCAAAAGAGATCAAACGGATCCTGTCGCTCAACCGTAAGTCCTTTGCCGAACAGCTTCGCCGTGTTCATGGCAAGGCGGAGATGGGATTGCGGGTCGCATGGGATGTGCCGAATATATTTGAGTATTTCGTTAACACCCATGCGGAGATCCGGGCGGCAAGGGACCAGTTCTTGGGGAGCAATCGTGTCCCAACCCAGGAAGACAAGATCGAAGTCGGGCGTTTCTTTGACCGGGTCCTTCAGGAGGACCGGGAGGATCACGCAGAAAGGGTGGAGTCGATCCTGTCTCCCTGCTGTTTTGAAATCAAGAGAAACACCCCCCGGAACGAACGGGACGTCATGAATCTGGCCTGCCTGGTCGGGCGGGAGGCGGTGGATAAGGATTTTGAGGCAGCCATATTCGAGGCGGCGCGCGGATTCGATAACAATTTTGCCTTCGATTTCAATGGCCCCTGGGCGCCTCATAACTTCGTGGACGTGGAACTGATGTTGTGATCCGTCGTCCTGCCGACGAGAGAGGACCGTATGCTTATCGTAGACGACATCTTGACTGCCCCCTTCACGGGAATTTACTGGATCTTTAAGGAGATCCACAACGCCGCCATAGAGGAACAGGTCGGGGAAGCCGACAGTATCACCGCGCAGTTGAGCGAACTCTATATGATGCTGGAGACGGGGCGGATGACGGAAGCGGAATTCGACGCCGAGGAAAAGGCGCTCCTCGACCGTCTCGACGCCATCAAGGAGACGGCCGCGGACGGGGGGAATGCGGAAGACAACGAAGAGGTTGTTATTTTGGAAAGGCTTCCAAAAAGAAAGCGAAGACGAAATGGGCATGATGCAGACACAGAGATATTTGATGGCTTCGTAAAAAGGAGTCATTCCCGCGCAGGCGGGAATCCAGGATTCCAATCAGATTCCAGGTCAAGCCCGTAAGGTCTCAAACAGGTTTCGTCATTTAGAAATTACCGAGGAGGGATTACCATGAAAAACTTAAGGAAATATGCATACCTGGCAGCAATGCTATTCTTTTTGTCCTTTGCAGTTCCATTACAGGCCTTAGCGGCAGCAGCAGGCGCAGGCGCGGGAGCGGCCGATGCAGGTGCTGGAGCAGCAGGCGCCGCAGGTGCCGGTGTAAGTGGAGCTGCCGCTGGAGCCGGCGCCGCTGCCGGGATCACCGCCGGGACAATTGCTGTCGGTGTCGCGGTAGCGGCAGTGGGAGTGGCTGCCGTAGCAGCTGCCACTTCGGGAACGACGAGCACGACTCACCATCATTAATATCGTCACTCCGGTGAAAACCGGAGTCCGGACAATTTATGACTTTTGAATTTCGCTAGAGAACAAAGCGTTAAACGGAATGGAATGTCAAAGAATCAAAGGTCTCATTAAATGATACTCTACTGGGGGTTAAGAATCGATGAGAGACGCAACAGGGAAGCCTGGTTTTTTGACCGATGGAAACATCCGGCTTCTGCTGTTCGGCGGCAAGGGCGGCGTAGGAAAGACGACCGCCTCGGCGGCGACGGCCCTGGAGCTCGCCCTCCGTCATCCCGAAAGATCCCTGCTCCTGGTCTCCACCGATCCCGCCCATTCCCTTCAGGATAGTTTCTCCGGGGCCCAGCCGCCCCCCAATCTGAAGGTCATGGAATTGGACGCACAGGCCTATCTCCACGCATTTCAGGAGAAAAACCGGCAGCGATTGATGGAAATCGCCTCCCGGGGGACTTTCCTGGACGAAGAGGACATCAACCGTTTTCTGGAGCTTTCCCTGCCGGGGATGGACGAGCTCATCGCCTTCCTGGAGATCAGCCGCTGGGTCAAAGAGGGGGCCTACGACGGGATCATCATGGATACGGCGCCGACGGGGCACACCCTGCGCCTCATGGAAATGCCCGACATGATCCGAAAGTGGCTGGAGGCCTTGGACGCGCTCCTGGCCAAACACCGGTACATGAAAAAGCTTTTCCGTGGATCCTATCAGCGTGACGACCTCGATCACTTCATCGAAGGACTCGCCGCTTCCGTCAAGCAGATGGAAAAACTTCTCAAGGATCATCGGCAGTGCCGGTTTGTCCCGATCATGCTGGCAGACGCCTTGAGCATCGAAGAGACGCTGGATCTGATCCGGGAATTGCAGCGCCTCCGCATCGGCGTCACGGATGTGGTCATCAACCGCCTCTACCCGGAAAATCCATGTCTCACCTGCCGTCATATCCGCGCCCGCCAGTTGCAGGAACTGGCCCGCATTTTTCACGAGCCGGTTTTTTCTCATCTCCGGCTCTGGGGGGTTCCCATGTATCCCGAGGAAATACGCGGTATGGAATCGCTCCGGTCCTTCTGGGAAGGTCTGGGGACAGATTTGAAAGGCCTGGGGACAGATTTGAAATCTGTCCCCATCTTATCCCGCGTCGACAGCCCCATCCCCCTGCCCTCGCCGGAAACAGCAATGCTCGTATTTGCAGGAAAAGGCGGGGTCGGCAAGACCACCCTGGCCTGCGCCACGGCCCTGCGTCTGGCCCGTGCCTATACAGGGAAACGGATTCTGCTCTTTTCAGCCGACCCCGCCCACTCTCTTGCCGATTGTCTGAACATGCCCCTCGGTCCCGAGCCGGTGCAGGCGGCGCCGGGGCTATGGGCCATGGAAATGGACGTCACCGCCGATTTTGTCGCCCTGAAAAATCAGTACCGGAAGGAGCTTGCGCAATTCCTCTCCCAGTTGATGCCGAACCTCGATCTAACGTTTGATCGTGAAGTCATGGAACGGGTCATGGACCTGTCGCCCCCGGGGATCGATGAGCTGATGGCCTTGGCGGCGGTGATGGATTTCCTGACCCCGGAGGGTTACGACCTACTGGTCCTTGACGCGGCGCCGACGGGTCACCTGATCAGGCTGTTGGAATTGCCGGAGATCATCGAGGAATGGTTGAAGGCGTTCTTCAGTGTCTTCCTGAAGTACCGAAAAATTTTCCGGTTGCCGGGGATCTCTCAGCGCCTGGTCCGACTATCCAAGGATCTGAAGCATCTGCAGGCGATTCTGCGGGACCCGTCCCAGGCGGTCCTCTACGCGGCCAGCATCCTCACGGAGATGTCCTTTGCGGAAACGACGGATCTTGTCGCCGCCTGCGGGCGTCTGGAAATTCCGGTTCCCTGCCTGTTTTTAAACATGGCGACGCCGGACGTCCCTGATCCCCTCTGCCGTTCCCTGTTCCAAAGGGAATCCGCTGTCCGGGAAAAATTTGCGCTGACTTTCCCCGGCATCAGGCGGCCGGTGGTGTATTTGCAGAGCGATCCCCGAGGAATCGAAAATCTCGACGCCCTGGGAGCGCTTCTGTACCGACCCATGCATGATGAGACCACGAAAAATCGTCATTCCCGTACGCTCCGTCGTCACTCCCGCGGAGGCGGGTTTATGGGGACAGATTTCAAATCTGTCCCCATAAACCTGGATTCCGGGTCAAGCCCGGAATGACAGAAAGTAAGATGCAAAATGGCTTTTGATGACCTGGATGAAAAAGAACATATCAGCCTTTGCGAAACCCTCGACCGTGTGCTCAACAAAGGCGCCGTGATTGTCGGCGACGTCATGATCTCCGTCGCCGACATCGATCTTATTTATCTGGGCCTGCAGGTCATCCTGACTTCGGTGGAAACGGCCCGGCGCGAGGAGGGTCTGGCGCTATGAACATGAACACGGGTTCCGCGGTTTCTGATGGGGACAGATTTGAAATCAGCCCCCTCCCCCAACGGGTGGAGTCGCCGGCCATGGGCGATTTTGTAAAAACCATGGCGCCGCGGGGCAATCGGGCCTCGTCCCGGCGCATGAACCTCGATCCGGATAAGAAAAAAAACGGTCTGGCCCAACTTGTGTTGACCGTGGTCAAACTCCTCCATGAACTCCTGGAGAAACAGGCGATCCGCAGGATTGATGCGGGAGGCCTTACGGATGAAGAGATTGAGCGTCTCGGTTTTACGTTGATGCGTCAGTCCGAGGAGATCGCGAGAATCGCCCGCGAATTCGGTCTCGAAAGCGATGATTTGAATCTGGATTTGGGACCTTTGGGAAAATTGTTATAGCAGGAGGCGGGAAAATGGCAATCCAACGCAGCGCTCGACATTCTCTGGAAAGTACGAATCTGGCGGATCTTCTCGAAAGGGTCCTGGACAAGGGGATTGTGATCGCCGGCGATATCCGGATCAACCTGGTCGACGTCGAGTTGCTGACGATCCAGATCCGTCTCGTCATCTGCTCCGTCGACAAGGCCAAGGAGATGGGCATGGATTGGTGGGTGAACAATCCCGCCTTCTGTTCCCGGGCCAAGAACCAGCAGGCCCTGCCGGAGGCGATGGACAGGCTCGAAGAACGCCTCGCCCGGATCGAAACCTCCCTGGCTTCCGGAATGAGCAGCGGCAATGCATAAAGAATCCCGGACAAGGGAGGATAATGTCGCTAATTCTGGAGCCCCGATTCTCGGTAAACAAGACTTTACCTTGAAAGTTATTCACCGGCGAAGTTTCATAAAATTAATAAGGTTATCCAGCTATTGAATATTTATGAGGACATACATTATTCATTGAAACAGGAGGGGAAACATGGCTACGAAGGCAAGAGGAGGAAAGAAGGGGGGGGCGTCGCCCAGAATGCCGCTCAAGGAATCACCCGGGGAACAACCCACGGTACCTAACATTATGATCTTGAGGGAAGAGAAAGGCGATGAAGGGGCGCGGCAGCAGATTATGCTGAAAGCCCTCCAGGCCATCCTGGAGGGGGATTTTTCCCTCCGTCTGGAATTAGGCAGGGATGACGTCATGGGGGAGATCGCCGGGCTTTACAACGAATTAGCCGATATGAACGGCCGGGTAACAGACGAGTTCATCCGCATCAGCAACGTTGTCGGCCGGGAAGGCAACATGGCGGAACGGGCCAGCGTGACCGGCCTGAAGGGCGGTTGGCAGGCGAAAATTGAGTCCCTCAACTCGCTGATCGTCAATCTGGCCCAACCGACGATGGAGGCAGGCCGGGTCATCACTGCCGTGGCCAAGGGCGACCTCTCCCGGCAGATGGCCCTTGAGATCGAAGGGGTGCCCGTGAAGGGCGAGTTCCTCCGCATCGGCAGCATCGTCAACGCCATGGTGGATCAGTTGAACGGCTTCGCCTCGGAAGTGACGAGGGTAGCCCGCGAGGTGGGGACGGAAGGCATTCTTGGCGGTCAGGCGGCAGTGGAGGGAGTATCGGGGGTCTGGAAGGACCTGACGGACAGCGTCAACGCCATGGCCGGCAGCCTCACCTCCCAGGTGCGCGACATCGCCCAGGTGACCACGGCGGTAGCCGAGGGGGATCTCTCCCGGAAGGTTACTGTCGAGGCCAGAGGGGAGCTTCTCCAGCTCATGAACACGATCAACCAGATGGTCGATCGTTTAAACGCCTTCTCTTCGGAAGTGACGAGGGTGGCCCGCGAAGTGGGTACGGAAGGCATCCTGGGCGGTCAGGCAGAGGTGAAGGGCGTCTCCGGCGTCTGGAAGGATTTGACGGAAAACGTCAACGGCATGGCCAACAACCTGACCACCCAGGTGCGGAACATCGCCCAGGTGACGACGGCGGTGGCCAGCGGCGATCTCTCCCAGAAGATCACCGCCGAGGCCAAGGGCGAAATGCTGGAAATGAAGAACACGATCAACCGCATGGTGGATCGCCTTAATGCCTTCTCTTCGGAAGTGACGAGGGTTTCCCGCGAGGTGGGGACGGAAGGCATCCTGGGCGGCCAGGCGGAGGTGGCCGATGTCTCGGGCACATGGAAAGACCTGACGGAAAGCGTCAACGGCATGGCCAACAACCTGACCACCCAGGTGCGGAACATCGCCCAGGTGACGACGGCGGTGGCCAGCGGCGATCTTTCCCAGAAGATTACCGCCGAGGCCAAGGGCGAGATGCTGGAAATGAAGAACACGATCAACCAGATGGTGGATCGCTTAAACGCCTTCTCTTCGGAAGTGACGAGGGTGGCCCGTGAGGTCGGAACGGAAGGCATCCTGGGCGGCCAGGCGGCAGTGGAGGGCGTATCGGGGGTCTGGAAAGACCTGACGGAAAATGTCAACGGCATGGCCAACAACCTGACCACCCAGGTGCGGAACATCGCCGAGGTGACGACGGCGGTGGCCAACGGCGATCTGTCCCGGAAGATCACCGTCGAAGCGCAGGGAGAAATCCTGCAACTCAAGGAAACGATCAACCAGATGGTGGATCAGTTGAACGCCTTCTCGGCTGAGGTTACGAGGGTGGCCCGCGAGGTCGGGACGGAAGGCGTGCTGGGCGGCCAGGCTGAAGTGGCCGATGTCTCCGGCGTCTGGAAGGACCTGACGGACAACGTCAACGCCATGGCGGGTAGCCTTACCTCCCAGGTGCGGAACATCGCCGAGGTGACGACGGCAGTGGCGGAAGGCGACCTCTCGAAGAAGATCACCGTCGAGGCGCGGGGAGAAATCCTGCAACTCAAGGATACCATGAACCAGATGGTGGATCGCCTGAACGCCTTCGGCGCGGAAGTCACGAGGGTGGCCCGCGAGGTCGGGACGGAGGGCATGCTGGGCGGCCAGGCAGAGGTGAAGGGGGTCTCGGGCGTCTGGAAGGATCTGACGGAGAACGTCAACCGCATGGCCGCGAACCTTACCTCCCAGGTGCGGAACATCGCCGAGGTAACGACGGCGGTGGCCAACGGCGATCTCTCTCGGAAAATCACCGTCGAGGCGCAGGGGGAAATCCTCCAGCTCAAGGAGACAATCAACCAGATGGTGGATCAGTTGAACGCCTTCGGCGCGGAGGTGACGAGGGTGGCCCGTGAGGTCGGGACGGAAGGCATCCTCGGCGGCCAGGCGGAGGTGGCTGATGTCTCGGGCGTCTGGAAGGACCTGACGGACAACGTCAACGGCATGGCGTCCAACCTCACCACCCAGGTGCGGGCCATCGCCGATGTCGCCACGGCGGTGGCCGAGGGCGACCTCTCCCGGAAGATCACCGTCGAGGCGCGGGGAGAGATCCAGCAGCTCAAGGACACGATCAACCAGATGGTGGATCGCCTGAACGCCTTCTCGGCGGAGGTGACGAGGGTGTCGCGGGAGGTCGGGACGGATGGAAAATTGGGCGGCCAGGCCGATGTGAAGGACGTCTCCGGGGTATGGAAGGACCTGACGGAAAACGTCAATCGCATGGCTGCCAACCTCACAGACCAGGTGCGGAATATTGCCCTCGTGACGACGGCGGTGGCGAACGGCGATCTCTCTCGGACGATCACCGTCGAGGCGCGGGGAGAGATCCAGCAGCTCAAGGACACGATCAACCAGATGGTGGATCAGTTGAACGCTTTCTCCGCGGAGGTCACGAGAGTGGCGCGCGAGGTCGGGACGGACGGAAAGTTAGGAGGACAGGCCGAGGTGAAGGGGGTCTCCGGCGTCTGGAAGGACTTGACGGAAAACGTCAACGCCATGGCCGGGAGTCTCACCTCCCAGGTGCGGAACATCGCCGAGGTGACAACGGCGGTGGCCGAAGGCGACCTCTCGCGGAAGATCACCGTCGAGGCGCGGGGAGAAATTCTCCAGCTCAAAGAGACAATCAACCAGATGGTGGATCGCTTGAACGCCTTTTCCGCCGAGGTGACCAGGGTCGCACGGGAGGTGGGCGCCGAGGGCAAGTTAGGCGGCCAGGCCGAGGTGAAGGGGGTCTCCGGCGTCTGGAAAGACCTGACGGACAATGTGAACGGCATGGCGGGAAGTTTGACGTCCCAGGTGAGAAATATCGCCGAGGTGACGACGGCGGTCGCCGCGGGCGACCTTTCCCGGAAGATCACCGTCGAGGCGAAGGGAGAAATCTTCCAGCTCAAGGATACGATCAACCAGATGGTGGATCAATTAAACGCCTTCGCCGCCGAGGTGACGCGGGTCGCCAAGGAGGTCGGGATGGAAGGCAAGTTAGGCGGCCAGGCGGAGGTGATGGGGGTTTCGGGGGTCTGGAAAAACCTTACAGACAGCGTCAATGGCATGGCCGGCAGCCTTACCTCCCAGGTGCGGGACATCACAAAGGTGACGACGGCGGTCGCCAACGGCGACCTCTCCCAGAAGATCACCGTCGAGGCCCGCGGGGAAATCCTCGATCTGAAGGATACGATCAACCGGATGGCCGATCAGCTCAATGCCTTCGCCACCGAGGTGACGAGGGTCGCCCGGGAGGTCGGAACGGAAGGGAAGTTAGGCGGCCAGGCCTATGTCCGGGGCGTCTCGGGCGTCTGGAAAGACCTGACGGACAATGTCAACCGCATGGCGTCGAACCTGACGGACCAGGTGCGGAACATCGCCCTGGTGACCACGGCGGTGGCCACGGGCGACCTCTCACAGAAGATCACTGTCGAGGCCCAGGGGGAGATCCTCCAGCTCAAGAGCACGATCAACAAGATGGTGGATCAATTGAACTCCTTTGCCTCGGAAGTGACCCGCGTCTCGCGGGAGGTCGGGACGGAAGGAAAGTTAGGCGGCCAGGCCTATATCCTGGGCGCCCTCGGCGTCTGGAAGGACCTGACGGACAACGTCAACCGTATGGCGACAAACCTCACGGATCAGGTGCGGAATATTGCCGTGGTGACCACGGCGGTGGCCAACGGCGACCTGTCCCGGAAGATCACCGTCGAGGCGCGAGGGGAGATCCTCGAACTCAAGGAGACGATCAACCAGATGGTGGATCAGTTGAACGGCTTCGCCAGCGAGGTGACCCGTGTGGCCAAGGAGGTCGGCGCGGAAGGAAAACTGGGCGGCCAGGCGGCGGTGAAAGGCGTCTCGGGCGTCTGGAAGGACCTGACTGACAATGTGAACGGTATGGCGTCCAACCTCACCACCCAAGTGCGGGCCATCGCCGAGGTCGCCACGGCGGTGACGAAGGGCGATCTCTCCCGCAGCATCGACGTCGAGGCAAAGGGTGAGGTGGCGGAACTGAAGGACAATGTCAACCAGATGATCAGCACCCTGAAGGATACAACCCAGCGCAACGAGGAGCAGGACTGGCTGAAGACGAACCTGGCCCGCTTCACGCGGATGCTCCAGGGCCAGCGGGACGTCGAAACGGTGGCTCAGATGATCATGTCGGAGCTGACGCCGCTCGTAAACGCCCAGCACGGCGTCTTCTATCTGACCGAACAGGCGGCCAACGAGACGATCCTGAAACTTACCTCCTCCTACGCCTATGTTCAGCGGAAGAACGTCGCCAACCGCTGGCAGATAGGCGAGGGTCTTGTGGGTCAGGCGGCCTTCGAGAAGAAGCCGATCGTCGTTGCCAATGTGCCCGATGATTACGTCAAGGTCACCTCCGGCCTCGGCGAGGGGACGCCCCTCAACATCGCCGTCCTGCCCGTCCTCTTCGAAGGACAGGTCATGGCAGTGGTGGAGCTCGCCTCCTTCAACCGCTTCAGCGAGACCTATGTCACCTTCCTGGAACAGCTCATGGAGAGCATGGGCGTCGTCATCAACATGATCATGGGGAGCATGAGAACTGAAGAACTCCTCAAGCAGTCTCAGTCCCTGGCCGAAGAACTTACGAGCCAGCAGGAGGAGCTGAAGCGCTCCAATGAGGAATTGGAAGAGCAGACGGGCGCCCTGAAGAAGTCCCAGGAGCTTCTCCAGCAGCAGCAGAAGGATCTCCAGGCGGCTAACGAGGAGTTGGAAGAAAAGGCCGTCCAGCTCAACGACCAGCGCAAGGACGTGGAATTTAAAAACAACGAACTGGAGTTGACTCAGGCAACCCTGGCCGAACGGGCGGAGCAGCTTGCGATCACCTCCAAGTACAAGTCGGAATTTCTGGCCAACATGTCCCATGAACTGCGCACGCCGCTCAACAGCATGCTGTTGCTTTCCAAGCTCGTCTCGGAGAACAAGGAGGGCAACCTGACGGACAAGCAGATCGAGTATATCCGAACCGTCCACGCGAGCGGCGATGATCTCCTCAACCTCATCAACGAGATCCTGGATCTCTCCAAGATCGAGGCGGGGAAGATGGAGATCGGCATCGGCGACGTTCCCCTTGCGGACGTCAAGGCCGTCATGGACAGAAGTTTCGGGCAGATGGCGGAACAGAAGGGGCTGAACTTCGGGGTGGATATCCGGGAAGGCGTGCCGGCGACGATCCGCACGGACCGCCAGCGCCTGGAACAGATCCTCCGGAATCTCCTGTCCAACTCCTTCAAGTTCACGAACCAGGGCAGCGTCAAATTGACCGTGGAACCGGCAAGGACCGACCGGCGTTTCGAGAACGAGGCGCTCCGGAAGGTCAGTAAGGTGATCGCCTTTGCCGTATCCGATACGGGCATCGGCATTCCCACGGATAAGCAAAAGGTCATCTGGGAGGCCTTCCAGCAGGCCGACGGCACGACGAGCCGCAAGTACGGCGGCACGGGTCTCGGCCTCACGATCAGCCGGGAGATCGCCCGGATCCTGGGCGGCGAGATCCACCTGGAAAGCGAAGAAGGTCGCGGCAGCATCTTCACCCTCTATTTGCCCCAATCCTTTGACACTTCAAAAGGACCGGAAGGGGGAGAGAAAGGCCCGGAACCGCCGTGCGAACCCGTTCTCGAACCCCCGCGCCTCAAGGCTAAGAAGAAGGAACCGGCGCCGCAGGCGGAAACGACGGACAGGGAATCATTCATCGAGATCGCCCTGCCTCCTGTGGTCCAGGATGACCGCTACGCCATCCAGCCCGGCGACCGGACCCTCCTCATTGTGGAGGATGACGCGAAGTTCGCCCTCATCCTGACCGATATGGCCCATGACCACGGGTTCAAGGTCCTCTGGGCCGACAAGGGGGACACGGGGCTGGCCCTGGCGCATGAGTTCAAGCCCGACGGGATTCTTCTCGACATCATGCTCCCCGTCATGGACGGCTGGACGATCCTGGAGCGCCTCAAGTCCCTCCCGGAACTCCGCCACATCCCTGTCCACGTCATCTCGGTGGTGGATGAACAGCAGAGGGGGCTCCAGTTGGGGGCTATGGCCTATCTCACGAAACCCGTCTCTGCGGAAGCCCTGGAAGGGGCCTTTACCCAGTTGGAGGGCTTCATCAGCAAGGAGCTGAAATCCCTCCTCGTCGTCGAGGACAACGAGGAGGAACGGGAGGGGATCGTCAAGCTCATCGGCAACGGCGACGTGGTCATCACCGCCGTCGGCAGCGGCAATGAGGCCCTCGAATTCCTGCAGAAACAGCATTTTGACTGCATGATTCTGGATCTCAAACTCCCGGATATCAGCGGCTTTGTCGTCCTCCACCGGATGGCGGAGGAGCTGGGCATCCGGGACCTGCCCGTTGTTGTGTATACGGCGCTGGAACTCTCCCCTGATGAGGCGCAGAACCTCCAGCGCCAAGCCGCTACCGTCATCCTCAAGGGAGAGCAGTCCCAGGCCCGGCTCCTGGACGAGACGGCCCTCTTCCTTCACCGGGTCGAGGCCAGGCTTCCCAAGGAGAAGCAGAAGCTCATACGCCAGCTCCATGAACCGGAGGAGGTCTTCCAGGATAAGAAGATCCTCATTGTTGACGACGACATGCGCAATATCTTCGCCCTTACGAGCGTGCTGGAGCCCCACAAGATGAAGATCCTCTACGCGGAAAACGGCCGGGACGCCATCGCGGTTCTGAAGGGGAACCCCGACATTGACCTTGTCCTCATGGACATCATGATGCCCGAGATGGATGGCTACGAGACGACGCGGGGCATCCGCCGGGATGACTGTTTCAAGGCGCTGCCCATCGTTGCGCTGACGGCCAAGGCCATGAAGGGGGATCGGGAGAAGTGCATCGAAGCCGGGGCGTCGGACTACATCAGCAAGCCGGTGAACACCGACCAGCTCCTGTCGCTGATGCGCGTGTGGCTGTATAAACATTGAGGAGTGGGGATATAATGAAAGCCAACGATGTGGAAAAGCTGGAAGTCCGGCTGCTTTTAGAGGCCATCCATGAGCAATACGGGTACGATTTCCGGGACTATGCCTTTTCCACCATGAAACGCCGCATCGTGAAGCGCATGGAAGGAGAGGATCTCCCCACAATCACATCCCTGCTTGAGCGGGTCCTCCGCGACCCGCAAGTCATGGAGCGCCTGCTGATGGACTTTTCCATCACCACTTCCGCCATGTTCCGTGACCCCGGTTTCTTCCGCGTCTTCAGGCAGAAGGTCGTCCCGGCGATGCGCACCTATCCGTTTCTGCGCATCTGGCACGCTGGCTGCTCCTGCGGGGAGGAGGTCTACTCCCTGGCCATTCTCCTGAAAGAAGAGAATCTCTATGAGCGGTCGCGCATCTATGCCACCGATTTCAATGAAGCCCTCCTGGAAAAGGCCAAAAAAGGCATCTTCCCTCTCGGCAAGATGAAGACCTACACCCAGAATTACATCGGCGCCGGCGGCAAGGGCAATTTTTCCGATTACTACAACACCAAGTACGACGGCGTACGCTTCCAGCCCGGTCTCGCAAAGAATATCGTCTTTGCCCAGCACAATCTGGTCACCGACGGATCATTTAATGAGTTCAATGTGATCCTGTGCCGTAACGTCATGATCTATTTCAACCGGGAGCTCCAGAACCGGGTTCATGGCCTCCTCTATGAGAGCCTGATGCACCTTGGTTTCCTGGGGCTGGGTGAAAAGGAAAACCTCCTTTTCAGCCCCCATGAGTCCGCTTATGGCTCTGTTGACGACAAGGAACGCCTCTTCCGGAAGGTGCGCTGATGAAAGGAAATATCATCATCGTCGTCGGCGGTTCCCAGGGGGGCTTGAAGGCCCTGGAGGCGATCCTTACCGTTTTGCCGGCAGCTTTCCCCCTGCCCGTTGTTGCCGTCCTCCATCGGATGCCGTTGGAAGAAGACCGGCTGGTTCCGCTTCTCCAGAGTATCTGCCTGCTGCCCGTCGTCGAAGCGGAGGACAAGACAGAGATTGAGGCGGGAAAAGTCACTATTGCCCCGGCCGATTACCACCTGCTTGTGGAGAACGGCGCCTTCGTCCTTTCCATTGACGAACCGGTCCAATACAGTCGTCCGTCTATCGACGTCCTTTTCGAGTCCGCCGCGGATGCCTATGGGGAAGGCGTGACGGCGGTACTTCTGACCGGAGCCAATGACGATGGGGCACGGGGAATGACGGCCATCAAAAAAACCGGCGGCGTGACCATTGCCCAGGATCCGGAAACTGCCGAAGCACCGGAGATGCCCCGGGCCGTCATCACCGCCGGGGCGGTGGACAAGGTGATGTCCCTGCAGGGCATCGGGGAATTTATCGCCGGTCTGTCGGCGAGTTCCAGTGTGAAGACATTGCCGAGATAAGGTATGAGTGTTATGGAAGAAAAGGTCAACATCCTGCTGGTGGATGATAACGATAGCAATCTTGATACGTTAAAGGCGGTCCTGGACGATCCCGATTATCATCTCGTCCGGGCGACCTCGGGCCGGGAAGCGTTGAAGCGTATCCTTGAATTCCGGGACTTTGCCGTCATCATCCTCGACGTCCAGATGCCGAAAATGGACGGATTCGAGACCGCCCGATTGATTAAGAAACGGAAATCATCCCGCGCCGTCCCCATCATCTTCATGACTGCGGTCAGCAAGGATGAATCATACATATTCGAGGGCTACGCCGCCGGCGCCGTGGACTACCTGGCTAAACCCTTCGAACCTCTCATCCTGAAAGCCAAGGTGGCTTTTTTCGTCCAGCTTTACCGGAAGGATCAGCAGCTTCAGAAGGCGAACCGGGAACTGGCTGCCGTGCAATTGAGGCTTCAGGAGGCCAATGAGCGCCTCCAGAATCTGAACGTCAACCTGGAACAGCAGGTCCGCAAGCGAACAGCGGACCTACAGGCGAAAAATGAAGAGCTGAATGCGGTCACACAGCAACTCTGGCAGGCAGCGAAGCTGGCAACAATGGGAGAACTGGCCTCCAGCATTGCCCACGAACTGAACAATCCCCTGGCTACCGTCAGTCTCCGGATCGAATCCCTGACGGCGCAGACATCCCAAGACGATCCGCGTCGGCGGGAGTTGGAAATCATCGGGCAGGAAGTCGAACGGATGGGAACCCTGGTAACCAACCTCCTGCAGTTCAGCCGCCGGAACCAGAAGCAGATCTCTACGGTGGATATACGCGAGGAAATTGAAAAGACCCTCGAACTTATTTACTACCACCTACGCAAGAACAATATCCAGGTCATCAGGGAGTTTGCACCCGATGTTCCGGGGATCCTCGCAGACCGCCAGCAATTAAGGCAGTTGTTTCTGAACCTGTTTACGAATGCGAGCGACGCCATGCCGAAGGGCGGAACGCTGACGATCCGCGTCGCGTCGCAAACTGAAGAAAAAAAGATTTTTATCGAGATTGCCGACATGGGGATTGGAATCCTGCCTGAGATCCTGCCCAAAGTCATGGACCCTTTCTATACTACGAAACCGGAGGGAAAGGGCACCGGGCTGGGGCTGGCCATTTGCCGGCGCATCGCGCAGGAACACCGGGGAACGCTCGATATAACAAGCGAGGGGATTCCTGGAAAGGGAACAAAAGTCCGGATTACCCTGTCATCAATAGATCCGGGTAACTCAATCCGTTTAACGGATCCATGAACGGGAAAGGCAGATCATGAAAAATATGGCGCAAAAAGACCCCAATTACAAAATAGGCCACGTCATCGTCGTTGACGATGAAGCCGAGCTGATGAGCGCCCTTTGCGAGATGCTGTCCGGCCAGGGATATGAAACGGCGGGATTCCTGACGGGCGCCGAAGCCTTGACTGTTCTCAAGGAGCGGGAATTCGATCTGCTGCTGACCGATCTGATGATGCCCGGGATGGACGGGATTGAGCTCATCCGGGCCGGTCTCGAGATCGACCCCAATCTCATCGGCATCATCATGACGGGACACGGCACGGTGCAGACCGCCGTGGAGGCGATGAAGACCGGCGCCTT
>MICJ01000103.1:17862-18070 GCA_001830835.1 Syntrophobacterales bacterium GWC2_56_13
CATGCAACTTAAGGAGACCGTAGCCATTCACGAACTGGGAAAAGCCATCGCCTTTTCCTCCGATTTCAATTCGATCCTCAACAGGATCGCCGACGCCGCGCTTCAGCAGTGCTGCGCCGATGAGGTATCCATCATGCTGCCGTCGAAGAGCGGCAGAGAGCTTTACGTTGCCGTCGTCCGCGGCGGGCATACGGAAAATATCGGGGAG
>MICJ01000104.1:0-5595 GCA_001830835.1 Syntrophobacterales bacterium GWC2_56_13
CAGATTACGGTCGGGGCGTCGCTCGCCTGCGTCGCCCTGACGATCCCGGCGCCAGGCTTTTTCCGCTACACGCTCGCCTTCTTCTGGATCATGGCCTTCAGTTCGGCCACCCACGACATCGCCGCCGACGGCTTCTACATGCTCGGCCTGAAAGAGTACCAGCAGGCGGCCTTCGTCGGCGTCCGGACGGTCTTCTACCGGATCGCGATGATTGTCGCCAAGGGGGTTCTCGTCGTCCTGGCCGGCACGCTGGAAGTGCGCGGCTTCAGCGTGACCACCGCCTGGTCGGCCACCTTCTTTCTGCTCGCGGCGATCATGTTCGCGCTCGGCCTCTACCACCTTTTCGTCCTCCCCTTTCCGGCGGCGGATCGGGCGGTCCCCCGCGACCCCTCCCTGAGCCGCTCTGCAGAATTCATGCGGGGATTCTCCCTGTTCTTCCGGAGGAAGGATATCGTTGCGGTTCTGGCCTTTTTCCTCCTCTACCGGTTCGCCGAGGCGCAGCTCGTCAAGATGGTCGCCCCCTTTCTCCTGGACCCGCGGGCCAGGGGGGGGCTGGGGCTCACGACGGTGGAGGTCGGGATCGTCTACGGGACGGTCGGGGCGATTGCACTCATGGCGGGAGGGCTTGTCGGAGGGTACGCCATCTCGCGGAAGGGGCTCAAGTACTGGCTTTGGATCATGGTCTGCGCGATGCACGTGCCGGATGCGATCTTTATCTGGCTCTCCCAGGCGCAGCCGGAGAACCTACTGCTGATCAACCTCGCCGTGGCGACCGAGCAGTTCGGCTACGGCTTCGGCTTCACGGCCTATACGCTTGTCATGATCATGGTCTCCGAAGGGGAATACAAGACAGTCCATTACGCGATCGGGACAGGGATCATGGCCCTTGGTATGATGATCCCTGCGATGGCGAGCGGCTGGATCCAGGAACAGTTGGGCTATGCCCATTTCTTCCTCTGGATCCTCCTCTCCACGATCCCCGGCTTCATCGTGGCGGCGCTGATAAGGATCGACCCAGCGTTCGGAAAGGGGGAATAGGAGGCGGCAAGAGAGGCTGATTCATCATCTCCAATGTACCCATGACGAAACACTCTCTCCTGATAAAACAACAGGCAGACGTTGCCCGCGTTTTACGCGAATCGTGCTGCCAAGATCGCTGATTCCTTTACAAAGCACATTGCGGAACAGAAATGAAATTATGAAACTTTAGACTCCAAATCAAGACCGTGATATAATTAAAACTATGAAAATCGAATGGGACCCGAAAAAGGCAAAGTTGAATCTCAGAAAACACAGAGTCTCATTCGATGAAGCCGCCACTGCATTCAGTGACCCCATGGCCGCAACAGGTACAGATCCGGATCATTCGATAAAAGAGGAACGATATGTCACATTTGGTGTTTCGAAAAGAGGTTGACTATTGGTAGTAGCCCACACAGATGAAGAGGAAACAATTCGAAATATAAATGCTCGCATAGCGAGCAAAGGAGAACGAGAACTATATGAAGAAGGATAGAGCATCCGACAAGGACGAATTACGAGCCGAGTACAAACGCTCAGATTTTCCTGAAGGGCTAGTGCGGGGGAAGTACGCAAAGCGAATGCGAGAATCATCAAATGTGGTCGTTCTCAAACCAGAAGTTGCTCAAGCATTCCCGAATGAAGATGCTGTGAACACTGCCCTTCTATCGTTAATCGAGCTTGCACAGAAAACTACACGCCTGACAAGGCGCTCCACCGGATCGCCCCCCAAACGGGCTTCCCGGTAAGCTTTCCGGTTCGCCATTTCGATTCGATTCATTCCTAAGAATCGACCACCACTGAACAGTGGGTAGGTGAACGTGAGCGGTTAACAGCGACTCATTTCTTTTTTTAGAATCAAAAGCACGCATCAACCGGACGAACCTGAAAAAGGATGATGGTTACATGAAGGAGTTTATGATCCGGACGGCCTTCATCCTCGGGGCGGGCCTGGGCAAGCGCCTCCGCCCCCTGACTTTAGACTGTCCCAAGCCGCTGCTTCCCGTCGGCGGCCGCCCGCTCGCCACCTTCGCGATGGACCATTGCCTCACGGCCGGCGTCGAGCGGTTCATCGTCAATACCCACCACTGCGCAGCGGCCTACGACAGTGCGTTTCCCGAGCGGAGCTGGCGGGGGTGGCCGATCCTCTTCCGCCACGAGCCGGTCCTCCTCGACACGGCCGGCGGGCTCAAGAACATCGAGGACCTCCTGGCGGACGACGAGCGGCTCCTCGTCTGCAACGGCGACATCCTCTCCGATCTCCCCCTGCAGCGGCTCCTGGCGGCCCATGAGACCGGCGGGAGGGAGGTGACTCTCGTCCTGAGGAGCGACGGCCCGCTCCGGAACGTCTGCCTCGACGCGAAGGGCGAGATCTGCGATTTCCGCGATATTCTCGGGAACCCCGGTGTCCGGCGCTGCCTCTTCACGGGGATCTACGTGGTGGAGAAAAGGTTTCTCCGGCGACTCACGCCGGGAAAGGTAGAATCGGTCGTCCCGGTCTTCGTGGAGATGATCCGGGAGGCGCCCGGATCGGTCGCCTCCGTCGTGATCGACGAGGGACAATGGCTCGACATCGGCGACCCGGAGGCGTACGCGCGGATCCGCGCCGCCGGACCGGCGCTCCGGTACGAGGACGGGTGCGCCGCACCGGAGGAATCCGCCTTCATCCGCGGGACCCTCGGCCTGTCGGTCGATGAAAAGATCGCGCTTATCCCCGTCGGTAAGGGCGGCTCGGACCGGGATTTCTTCCGCGTTGCCGTGGCCGGCCGGCCGGCCGTCATCCTCATGCGCTATGGCCGGATGTACGAGGAAAACGACGGGTACGCGGCCGTCGCCTCCTTCCTCCGGGGGATCGGCGTGACCGTTCCCGAAATATGCAGCCATGATCCGGAGCGGAGGCTGATCCTGATGGAGGATCTGGGTGATACGGACCTCTATGCGCTCCGCGGCGCCCCGTGGGAGGTCCGCTGCGACCTCTACGAGAAGACCCTTGCGCTCGCCGCGAAACTGCACGCATTTTCCCCGGATCGCCTTCCGACCGGTCTCCGCCTGATGCCCGGTTTTGATGCGAACCTCTACCGTTGGGAGAGGGACTACTTCCGGGAGCACTGCGCCCGGAACGTCTGCCGGATCGACCTCGCCGGCGGGGATGACGAGGCCCTGGAGGCGGAACTTTCGGCCCTGGCGGGGCGGCTGCTTTCGACGCCGCCTTCCCTCGTTCACCGCGACCTCCAGTCCCAGAACGTGATGATCCGCGATGGGGCGCCGGTCCTCATCGATTTCCAGGGGATGCGCCCCGGGAGCCCCTTCTACGACCTCGGATCGCTCCTCTGCGATCCCTACATCACGTTCCGCGAGGAAGAGCGGCTCTTTCTTCTGCGCCATTATCATGAGATTTCCGGTTCCCATTACGACTGGGGGGCCTTCCGGGAATTTTTTCTACTCGCCTCCGCCCAGCGCCTGATGCAGGCCCTCGGCGCCTACGGGTTCCTCGGCCTGAGGCGTGGGAAACTCCATTTCCTTGCCCACATCCATCCTGCGCTGGAAAATCTCGTCGCCGTGACCGCAGAGGCTGGGCGCCTCCCGCGCCTTTACGCTCTCGCCCGCCGCTGCCGCACAGCGCTCGGAACATAGGGGCTCCCTCCTGTCTGTTTCCGACGGATGGTTTCCCTTAACAGGAGAGAAATCCGCCATTATGTTAGGCGCGCTTAAGAATCTGTCCCGCAGCACAGTAAGTATGGAAGAATATTGAGGAGGTATTCATGGGTCGCGTGAATCTTGTGAAAAAATCATTGTCGGTTGCGTTCATTTTTTTCATCCTGCTGGGAGTCATGCCGGCGCTGGTTTCCGCCCAGCAGGGGGGGACAAGAAGGACAACAGACCGGAGCGGGGGATCGCCGTCTATACGGAGTATTCCGGCGTTGCGGTCGCCCGGGGGGAGACGGTTCAGATGGACCTCACCCTGGAGAACAAGGGGCGCCGGGATGCGATCATCAACGCCAAGTTCCTGGCCGGCGTGACGATGATCGCGATCGTCATGGCTTCGCTCGTCCTGATCATCTCGGGTCTCGGCATCCGCCTGATCGGCGTGGTTCCCGGAGCGGAGGAGATCTGGCGGCTTCTGATCTACCTTGTCCTGAGCATCCTGTACATCTCCTTCTGGCTGGGGGCGGCGATCCTCTTCTCGGTGGTGTTTAAGAGCACGGCGACCTCGGCCCTGGCGTCGCTCGCCGTCTGGATCTGCCTTTCTTTCTTTATCGGTCTCGGCGGCAGCTTCCTGGCGGATGCGGTCGCCCCCGTGAGCCAGACGGCCGACATGGCGGAGGCGACCAACGCCTTCCTGAAAAACGCGGAGATCCAGCGGGTCGCCTCGCTTTTCTCCCCGATGACGCTCTACGGGGATGCGACCTCGACGATCCTGGATCCGCTCAGGAAGACGACCCGCGCCTTCGTCCTGATGGGACCGCTGGAGAGGTTCTCGCTTTCCCGCTTCCAGAACCCGCTACCGCTCGGGCAGAGCGTGGTGATCGTCGCGCCCTTTATGATATCGCTCATCGCGATCACCTTCGTCTGCTTCGGGATCTGCTACGCGGTCTTCATGAGACAGGAGATCCGCTCGACGTGAGGCGGTCAGGTTGATGCCAGCGTAAACGGAAAAAGAATCCCGGCCGGGGCGGCTTGGCGTTTCCGCCCCGCCGCCCGTAACCTCCAAAAAGAATTCAACTTTCCGTCTCTCCGACCCCCCCCTTTTGCAACCCGGGGAATCCCTATACCCTTCAAGCTCTCTTCTGCGCATCATAAACAATCTTTTGTGCATCCCTATGTGAACGGCGATCACCCTGACGAAAACGATGAACTTCTTTTCCGTCCCGACAGCGCCCCTTCACCGGAGGAGCTTCTGCTGGCTGCTGAAGAAGTTGGTGCATAATTTCTGATTTGAATCTGAATATCTGCGGGATGCTGAAAACAAAATGCTGGATGGGCATCTTTTTGAGGACATCGCAGCAGAAACACTCGCCAAATTGCACAACACGCTTCTGATGGCATGAGGGGCAGAAATGGCGGCGCTTACAAGAGAAGGCAAACAGGTACTCATGGCTACAGTCTTTACACTCCACTAAAAAGGGCGGACCCCGGAGGGTCCGCCCTTGGCTATGTGCGGCGCTGGAGACTGCTGCTCCCAACATCCGCAGGGTTAATTGGTCTACTTCTTATGAACGACGTTCACGTCCACTACCCGGTCTCTGCCATGGCAAAGGACGCACTGCTCGGAACCTGCGACTAAGGCGTCACGCCGCACGGCGATTTGAGCGCCGCCGGTACCCGTCATATGGACCCTGGGAAGGTCGCTGTTGTGACAGGGCAAACAGGTCGCTGCCACCGGGGTTGTCACCAGGTCGGTTCCCTGGCCCACGGTCTTGCGATTATTCACGACATCTAATGCCGTCGCCTCAGCACTGCTGACCAGACCGTTTTTGTCAACGGAAGCACCTGCGACACCGGTGGTTACATAGGTGGTCGTCAGGGCGTCGGCCGGTATCGCTTCAACAGCGTAGGTGCCCGGCTTGTGACAGG
>MICJ01000104.1:5802-23722 GCA_001830835.1 Syntrophobacterales bacterium GWC2_56_13
CGGTGCCGGTATAGTTTCCAGTGCCATCTTGCTTCGCTACGGTAGCCAAGGAAGCGCCCACCGGGCCGGCGTTAAAGGCATTGATGAGACCCACATCGGCGCCACGACCGCTACTGGAAAGGTTGGGATTGTGGCAGATAATGCAGACCCTGATGTCTTTCACGCGGCTGCCGCCATGCAGTTCGAGCCATTCATGGCATTTGGCACAATTGTTCATGTCGACCACTTCGCGCCTTGTTTCGCCGGAGACGTACCCAACGACCGAGATGGCATGGCGGGCAACCGCCGGGCTCACCTGCGTGAAGTAGCTCTGGAGGGCAACGGTGCGCAAACCGGCGCCGGCCGGGAAGGTTCCCGCGTTGGCGGTCCCGGTCAGGGTGGCGGTGTAGTAGCCGCTCCCGTCGGGGCCGGTCAGGGCGCCCTGGGTGCCGTTCCAGACGTTGAGGAGCGAGACGCTGACCCCCTGGGGGCTTGTATTGCCGCTGCCCGTGTTGTTATAATCAACAGCGGTGGTTTTGCCGTCCTGGAGCGCGCCCCAGCCCACAACGAAACTCGGACCGCCGGTGAAGCCATCCAGCAGCGTCGTACCGCCAGGGGTATTTAGGGTCACCGGGGTTGCGGCGGCAACCGCTGCCTCGCTGTAACTCCCGGTGTAGGACTTGATGCGGAACTTGACCACCGGTTTGTTGACGCCCGCGGTGGATGTGCTGTCCACGGTGACGGAGCTGATCTCGTAGATGAAGTTGACAGCGCCTTCGGGTACGTTCGGATTCTTCGGTGTGGCATTGTCAGTCGTGTGGTACAAGTCGATATCGATAAATCCGGGCTCATGGCAAAGGGCGCACCTACTGTCATCGGCTTGAGGACCGCCCGCGTGACCGGTCGTCGCCCCCTCCACAGTTGTCCCGTTCCCGGTGGCAAAGTCGATGCCGTCATGGCAGGCGCCGCAGACAAGGCGGCTCGGCTTGGTCTTCCAGTTGTCGCCCTGGGGCGTTGCGTGTTGCATCCAGTCGGACCCTGAGGGACTCGTTGATGCCTCGTGGCACTTGCGGCAATCCCTCACATCCTGGGGCAAGCCTACCTCGTTGAACTTAACACCGGCAAAGTTATAACCCTGCTTGGTGAGTCTATGACCCATGTGGATCTTGTGGATGTAATTGGGGAAATTTCCAATCGCCCGGTCGTCGACAATGTAAGTTACTACCTGCCCTGCTAGTGAACCTGATGTTGCAATAGGGCCGGTAAATGTCCCGTTTACTTCCGTCGATGCCGTCTGGCCGATTCTCCTCTGGTCCGTATGGCAGGTCACGCAAAATCGCGTATCCTGGCGGACCCCCCCGTGGAAGTGGGCGAACTTTCCATGGCACTCAAAGCACTTCTCGGACTTGACGATTACGCGCTGAAGGTCATTGGCGGTTAACGCCTTCGCTTTTCCGGTGACCGGGTCAATGGTAAAGTCAAAGACGAGGTTCATCGGGTTTTTGAAATAGGTAGTGGGTAAGCCGGTGGGGGTGTTGGTGCCGTCGCTGTTGTTGGTGCCGGTGCCGCGCACGGCGCCGCCGATCTGGATCACCAGCCGGTGGGTCCTTGTCGGCTCATAGGTTACATCGGTATAAGGGGGATTCGGATTGACGCCGGCAACATCCTTGGCTTTAGCAATATCCCTGCCGAAGGTGTACTCATAGGTGCCGTCGCCGTTATCCACCAAGGTGCCGTTGGTATCGGTGGTGGGTCTGGCGGCAGCGGCCGGCACGAAAGTGCCGCTCGTATTGGTGTAGGGCATGGAGGTCACGATGTAGCTGACCCAGTAATCGGGGCTGCCATTGGGGCCAGGCATGAGTTTGGCCAGCGTGAAACCGATGTTGGATAAGCCGGTGAGGCCGGTGGTGTTACTTTTTGTTGTGAATCCAAGCCCCTTGATGCCAGTGCCGTTGGCATCGGCCACCTTGAATGTGACAACCGGCGGACTGGCGATGGTGACGTCAGAGACAGTGCTTGCCGTTGTTGAGAAAGAGAGCGAAGCCAGCTCCTCGGCGCTCAATGTAGAGATGTTTACGGCTGCATCCTTCCCGGTCGCACCGGTCGCGCCGGCCGGGCCGGCCGGGCCTGACGCCCCATTGCCGCCGCTGCAACCGCTCAAGGCGAGCGCAGCAAAGGTAAGTAACAAAATGATAATGCCAAACTTCTTCCCGTTATTTCTTTTCATAAAAACCTCCTAAAAAATTATTATTTTGCCTCATACACCTATGCATTCTTGTAATTTTTATTTTTTTATGAACCTAAAAGTGGCGAGTAAAGCTAAATACCTTTTTAATATTCATATGTTGCCAAATTTGCCATTCACCCATTAGGAATACTATATCTAATGTTATCGGTTAGTTATGGATGCAATGGCCAGTTTTAGGTTTCATGTAACGCCCCCTTATTTTAAGTCCGTTTCACATAGGGGAATTTCATGCCGAAGGCAATACGAATAGATTATCAGTACAATATAGGGGGAAAACATAGAGTCAGTTGATGGAAAGCAGGAAGGATCTGAGATTTCCGTTTTTATTCTTTAACCCAAGCTTCATACGAATATGATCCCGATGAAAATCAACGGTGCCTTTGGAAATATTCATTATTCCGGAAATTTCCTTTGATGTTTTTCCTTCTTTAACGAGGGCGGCCACACGAATCTCCCGCGGCGTAAGGGCTAAGAACTTCGAGGATAGTTTCTGCGAAAACGGGGAAACAACGTCATTCAGATTGGCCTCGAGAACGCTCAGATACGCCTTTTGTTGGGGGCTCATGGAGGTCTTCTTTAATTTATCGATATAGGGCCCAATAAGTATCCTCATGTTTGACAAGAGATTTTTTTCAAGGTCATCTTTATCCTTCTCTATGCGTTTCAGCACGACCTCTAATGCCTTGTTGGCGTCTTCCAGTGTTTTTGACCGTTCCCGCAATTCCCGTTCCCGAATTTTTAGCGCCTTTTCGATCAGTTGCCGTTCAGATAGTTCTCCCTTAAGCTTTTTATTAATGTCATCCAAATCTTTCGTGCGTTCGACAACCCGCATCGCCAGTTCTTCCTTCATCTGCTTCAAGGCATCCACTGCGTCCTTACGTTCCGTGATGTCCTCCGCTATCCCGCTGATGAGAATTAAATGACCCTTTTGGTCATAACAATTGGTCCCGTATTCATGTATCCACCGTACTTCACCGCCTTTTTTTATAATGCGATATTCCACATCATATTTGTCAGCTCCCCTGCCGCCCTTTTCCTCGTGTTCCGCTCCCTTTATAAGAACTTCAACTTGCTTCAGTGTTCCGGCACGGTCTTCAGGATGGATGGACTCAACCCACAGCTTTGGATTTTGATAAATGTCGTCAACCGCCATTCCCCATATCCGTTCAAATGACGGGCTGACATACAAAACCCGTTCGGGATCAAATTGAATAAACCAAAACACCTGGTCAAGGTTTTCCGCCAATTGCCTGAATCGCTGCTCGCTTTCCCTCAGTGCGGACTCCGCGTGTTTTCGCGTAGTGACATCGATGTCCAGACCGCGATACCCAAGGAGATTTCCTTCTCTGTCCAGCATCGGTGAACCGCTGGTTTCCAGGAACACGGTGCTGCCGTTCTTATGGAGATTAGCGTTCTCAAAGCCTCGGAAAAAAGCTTTGCTCGCAAAAACGGCAAAGGCTTCTTCGGCGAGTCGTTCCTTGATTTCCGGCAGAAACAAATCGTAGAAGTGTTTCCGTCCCGCGATTTCATCGGGGAGGTAACCGAGAATTTTCTCCACCGCCGGACTTGCATAGGTATAGAGACCCTTGTCGTCTACCTCCCAAATCCACTCTTGGGCATTTTCAGAAACTTGCCTGAACCGTTCCTCGCTTATTCTCAACGCCTCCTCTGCCCGCTTGTGCTCCGTGATATCCTGGACAAATGCATAATAGCAATGTCCGCTCCCGCTCTCATCCCGTGCAAGGTGCGCAAGTAACTCTACGGGTATCCGTGTGCCGTCCTTGCGCAGATATTCCTTTTCATAGCGTGCCGGCTCTTTTGTGCTGCACAATTCTGTAAGCGCCTTTACCTCGGTTTCCTTCCATTCCGGTGGCGTGAGATCGTTATACCAGTCCAACGTACGCAATTCTTCCTCCGGGTAACCGACCAGTGCTGAAAACGCTCTATTGGCAACCTTCAGGCTTCCGTCCTGATACCAGATCACAAAAGGTTGAGCCGAGTGCTCAATAAATTCACCAAGCAGTGGTTCGCAATTGAACATGTTCGGCACAACTTCCCGCTCTTTTTTTCGCTGGACATTCCTATACATGGGACCCTGTTCCACACGGTATTTGCAAAAGGGAAATCCTTCACGTTTAAACTGAGATCCCGAAACTAAGATAATTGAATACAAAACAATGTCAAGGCATTTTCTCTTTGTGCGGACATCAGATCAGACCCCCCCATACTGCACGCATAACCGGTTATCTCCACATAGTCCTCTCCGGAAACCGGGCGGCCTCAAGTCGTGGTCTGCTATCGCAGTTAACTGCTTATTTTCCTGACAGTGCCGCAATATTTGCACCCTGTGTCCATTGGCCCCAGCTGCTCACAGAATCGACGACCACGTTTCTGTCATACATATCAAAATTATTTTTCAAATAGCATTGCTGAAAACGGCTTAAATCATGTATCCTCATTGAGGTTGGCGATTTGTAGATAACAGAAAGAAAGACATTTTAGAAAAGTACGCATAAACCGGAAGAACCTCAATTTGCCGGTTTCCCCACTGGTTCCGGCCCCGTTTCCTTCCAGGGGAAGTGGACGCTGGACGATCTGCGCGGGGCGCTGGATCAGGCCGTCGCGAAAAAATAGGGTGACGGCGAAGCCGCCCTGTTCAACTGGGAAGTGAACCTCCTGCCGGCCTTTGCGAAGGATTCGGCGGCCGCCGCACAGACGATCCGCCTGCTCGTCCGCCTGTCGGCGGGTCTGATCACAGTTTCCCTCGCTCTGTCTCTTGCGGCGGGCGGCCTGGCCAGTTATTTCATGGCCAGGCGGATGGCGAAGATGAAACCGGCCGATATCTTAAGGCAACTTTGAGTCCTCCCGTGAACTCTGAGATTTGTGTCGGCTGCCTGAGATGAGATAGATTTTGAAGGTCATCATTCTGGAAATTTTAGGGGGGGGGTCCGTTCATGAATAAAACACCGTCGATTCAAGAGCTCTTTTGGTCTTTCTTCCGACTGGGGTTGACGGCTTTCGGCGGCCCGGCGATGGTGGCCCAGATCCGTAAAATGGCCGTGGGGGAAAAAGAGTGGCTCTCCGATGCGTCGTTTCGTAACGGCGTGGCCCTCTGCCAGATGGTCCCGGGGGCGACGGCCATGCAGGCGGCCGCCTATGTGGGGCTACGATCGCGGGGAATTGGGGGCGCCGCCGCCTCTTTTACCGGCTTTGGCCTTCCCGCTTTTCTCATCATGCTGATCCTCTCCGCCTCATATCTCCGTGCGCACACGCTGCCTGCCGTCGTTTCAGCATTCAGCGGGCTGCAGGTTGTGGTCGTAGCCCTTGTGGCCAACGCAGCCTTCACGTTCGGGAAAACCTGGTTGAAAGACTGGAAAGGCGTGTTTATCGCTTTGGCCGCCGCCGTGATGTTCGGTTTCGGCGTCCATCCCATTGGGGTCATCCTGATCGCCGGCCTGTGCGGCCTCGGTTTTTATCATCGGCAGATTTTCCCGGCCGCCGTGGTTTCCGGCGACCGGAAATCCTATTCCTTGAAACCCCTGGCCTGGATCCTGCTGATTGCGGCGTTGGCCTTCATCCTGCTCTTCCTGTTTCAGCGACGCTTCTTCGATCTGGCCTTTCTCATGACGAAGGTCGACCTGTTTGCCTTCGGAGGTGGATTTTCTTCGCTGCCCCTGATGTTCAATGAGGTGGTGAACGTCCGCGCCTGGATGGACAGCCTTACCTTCTTGGACGGCATCGCCCTCGGCCAGGTCACGCCGGGACCGATCGTCATCACCGCAACCTTCATCGGCTATTTACAGTACGGACTGCGGGGCGGCGTTATCGCCACCGTGTCCATATTCCTGCCTTCCTTCCTGATGGTCGTCGGAACGGTTCCCTACTACGACCGGCTCCGGTCGTCTCCCAATTTTAATCGGGCTCTTCGGGGTATTCTATACTCTTTTGTAGGACTTCTTCTTTCCGTAACGATTCATTTCGGTCTGAACGTCCCCTGGGACGTCATACGAATCATCCTTGCCGGCGGCACCTTTGCTGCCCTGTTTTTCAACGTCAGACTGATCTATCCGGTAATCGCCGGCATTGTTATTTCACTGCTTCTTTTATAGCGTAGGTTGATGATAATCCTAAAAATAATGATTCTTGATTAAAGACCTGACCCCCATTTTTTTACCCGCCGTAGCTGTGAAGCCCGGAAAGTATCAGGTTAACGCCAAGGTAACAGAAAATCGTGGCGCTGAAACCGACTATCGAGAGCACCGCCGCCTTCTTCCCTCTCCATCCCTTTGTTATCCGGGCATGCAGGTAGGCCGCATAGATGAGCCAGACGATAAGCGACCATGTCTCCTTGGGATCCCAGCTCCAGTAAGTTCCCCAGGCCACATTCGCCCAGAAGGCGCCGGTAATGATGCCGATCGTCAACAGCGGGAAGCCGATGGCGATGGTTTTATAACCGACCTCATCAAGCAGATCGGACGCCGGCAGGTAACCCAGAACCCCCTCCCCTTTTCTTACCGGTCTGTTTTCGGCGTTAATCTTGAAAAGATACAGAAAACTCACGCCAAAAGATACGGCAAAGGCCGCATATCCCACAAAGCACGTGACCACATGGGAGATAAGCCAGTTGCTCTGCAGGGCGGGAACCAGGGGCTGAATTTCGTTGGGGTTCAGCGACGCGTAGGCCATGATGATAAAAGGGAAGGGGGTCACAAAGGCCCCCGCCGTCTTGATTCCGAATTTCCGTTCCATGAGCAGATAAACGATCGCGATCGTCCAGGCGAAAAAAACAAGGGATTCGTAGAGATTTGTCAGCGGCGCCCTGCCGATCCCCATCTGGTAGGATTCGTACCATCTTAAGGATATCGCCGCGGTCTCTATAATGACCCCCGCCAGCAGCGTAAACGTGGCGACCTTCCCCAGGGTTTCAGACCTGAAGGCGAGATAAGAGACATACAGCACCATGGAAAAAAAATAGACGAATATGGAAATCCCGAAAAGCAATGAATTGGTCATGAAGAAACCTCCCTGAAACTTTCAACCACGCGCTCCACTTCGGAGGCAAAGGCGTGTTTATTTTTATTTGCCGTTCCGCCGGCGGTCACCTCCACCCGGCCCTTCTTATCTTTTCCTATCCTGATCCAAAACTTTTTGTGCGACATAAAAAAGGCCATCATGATGCCTGCCACCAGCATAATGCAGCCGGTCCATACCACCCAGACGCCGGGATCCTTGTTGACCTGCAATCCCGTATATTTTCTTAACTTGACGCCTTTTACCGCGAAGGAATAAGCCCCATAGCGGTTCATTTCGGGCCGCGTCTCGGAAATCCATATCCCGTTAGGCGCTGCGCCGGGGCTGTAGAGATTGACCCCGTATACCGGCCCCGCTTCGGAACCGTCGGAGAGATGAAAATCTTCCCGGAAATCGAGAAGCTCGATCTGGGCGCCGCCGGGGATATCCACCTTTCTTCCGAAAGGAGCGGCCACGGTTCCCAGGGAGAGGCCGTCTTTGTCCTTGATCTCCAAGGTCACCTCATCGGGAAGTTTCCCGTAGCTGGACTGGTAGAAGGTAATCCCCTCGTAACTCAAGGGATCGTTCACGCGGATCGTCTTCCGGGCCACTTCCTTCCCGTCCCTGATGACGGAAAGATCGCTCCGATAATCTTTCGGGGCTCCGTTTGGGTAAAAATCGACATTAAAGGAATTGCACTTCACACTGAAATTCAACCCCTTGTTTTCGCCTTGTCGGGCTTGGACAGAGGAGATCAGCTCCCCTTCATTTATATTCACATACCCCTTGAACCCGAGCAGGGACCCAGCTATGGCGCCAATGAAAATGACCAGAACGCTCAGATGCGTTAAAAAAAAGGCGAGCCGGGTGTATTTCCCCTTTTCATAAAAGAAATGTCTCGCATTTTCCACCTCCGTCACTACGGGACGAGCGGGGAAGTTCTTCCCCGCTATGGCCGTTACCCGGCTCTCCACCGTTTCGGCGGGAAGGCTGTATTTTATCTTAGTTAGATTTGTCAATCCCGCCTGTAGTTTTTCATCAAGAACGAAGCCCTGTTTCTTCATCCCCCTCATAATGAAGGTATAACGCTCCATCGTACAGGCGATGATGTTCAAAGCCAGCAAGGCAAGGCAGGCAGTGAACCACCAGCTGTGATACATGTCCAGCAAACCCAGTCTGCCGAACAGAGCAACCGTTTCCGGTCTGAAGAAGCGGTAATATTCCTGGAGAGGCTTGTTCTGTTCGATGACGGTGCCGATCACGGATAGCACCGACAGAACGAGTAAAAGAGTAATAACCAGTTTGAGGGAGGTAAAAACCCCCCATATCTTATCTACAAAATCGGCCCGCGTTTTCTCCCTCCTTAGCTCCTCCGCCACTAAAACCCCCTTATGATAAATAATACTCCTAAAGCTCAGCAGCATCCGCTGCCTGCGGTACATCCGGGAAGCGGGGCATATTTATATACAAGTTGAGTCTTGTCAAGAAAATTATGGCCGGGTTAATTATCTTGACACAAAAGCCCCGCCTTCATATACTCCGCATGCCCCAAAGCAGCTACTTCTCAAGCAGGAAGATTGCATCATCTCCGGGGGCTGCATCCCGACAGGCGGCGGTCGATCGAACGATGAAGAAAAAGATCATTTTCGGGCTGAGTATCTTTGCGTTGATGTTTTTCTTCGGCGGCGTCTACATAGTGATGACCACGGAAACGACCATCTTTGAGTTGCATCGTCTCTCCCAACTGCACCGCACGGTCGCGCTCAGAAAGGATCTTCTTCTGAGCATCAAGAAAAATCAGGACAACCTCATTCTTAGGAACAGGCACTTTGCGATGGAGGAGGCGTCGGGCGAGCAAAGCATGACGGCCATCGTGGAGAAGTGTTTCGCTTGTCACCCCTCTTCCCCGTTCAGGGATAAGATAGACAGTCTTAAAAAGCAGATTGAAGGATACCGCGTACTGATCGGCGCTGTTTTCGCTGCCGGTCCCGGATCGGCTCTTTCGGAAAACCGGACCGGCGCCGCCCTGACCGCGGGGAATGACCTCATCGCGAAGATGGAGGGGATCATCAACGTGACCAGCGCCAAGCTGGAAAAGCAGGAGGGGGCGATCCTGAAGAAAATCAACGAAAGAAAAACGCTTCTTTTTATCATGGTGACGATCGGCCCTTTTTTTGCCGTCGGGTTGGCTTTTATCCTGATTCGCGGCCTGACCAGACCCGTCAACAGCTTGCTCGACGCCACCCGCAGGCTGAAGGCAGGCGATCTGGATCACCGGATCCAGGGCCTTCATGATGAATTCGGGGAGGTGGCGGCTTCCTTCAACGAGATGGCCGCCTCTCTCAAGAAACAGATGCAGGAAATGCAGAGAACGGAGCAGTTGCGGGTGTGCGGGGAGATGGCGGCCGGCCTCGCCCATGAGATCCGAAACCCCCTGGCCGGGATGAAGGTCTCGATCGAGGTCCTCCTCTCCGAGCTTAACATCGGAGAAAGGGACAGGGATGTCCTTGCGAAGATTATCGAGCAGATAAGGCATATTGAGCTGCTTATGAAAAATCTCCTCAATTATGCAAGACCGGTAGCGGCCCAGCCTGCAATAGTTAATGTCAACAAAATATTGGAGAAAACGGCATATTTTATTGAGAAGCATCCTTCCTTTGTCTCAGGCGATCCCCGTAAGCAGATCATAAAGGAACTTGACGATAATCTGCCAGAAATTGTCGGCGATCCTCAGCAGCTTCAGCAGATCTTTCTTAACCTTCTTCTTAACGCTGCCGACGCTGTACCGGAAGGAGGGAAAATAACGATAAAGACAAGCCATGATAAGGAGGGGAAGACCATTGCCATCAGGGTGCAAGATACGGGGAAGGGCATCCCCGCTGAATTAAAGGAGCGGATCTTCCAGCCCTTCTTTACCACCAAAGGGAGAGGGAAGGGGACAGGGCTGGGGCTGGCCGTTTCCAAAAGGATTGTTGAAGAACATGGCGGCAGCATCGATGTGGCGCGCAATGAGGCCGGAGGAGCCTCTTTCAAGATCGTTTTACCCGTCAAAGCGGAAGATCAAGGTGGGCAGATATGAAAAAAAGCCTGGGACGCGTCTATCTTGTGGACGATGATGAGTTGATCCTGGCCATGCTTTCGCGCACCCTTGAAAGGGAGGGCTACGAGATACGCACCGAAACCGGTGAAAACGGACTTATCGATAAGATCATCTCCTGGCGTCCGGATGTGGTTTTACTCGATATCAACCTGCCGGGACAAAACGGGATGGATATCCTTAAGACACTGAAGAATGACGCTGCGGATATTGAGGTCATCATGCTTACCGCCGACGACACGGCAGAGACCGCCGTCAAGGCCATGAAGATCGGCGCCTGGGATTATCTGACCAAGCCCTTCAACATGGAAGAGGTCAAGATCGTCATCGGCAACGCCATAGAAAATATGAAATTGAAGAAGGAACTGGATTATCTAAGAAAAATCAGTTCTTCTTTTTTCGAAAAGGATTTCCTGGGTGTTTCTAAGGCCAAGCAGGAATTGAAGGAGAAGGTGGAGAGAATTGCCGAGGCGCATGTCTCCAGCATCCTGATCACCGGAGAAAGCGGCGTCGGCAAGGAGGTCATTGCGCGCAATATCCATCGGATGATGCACGGGACGGAAAAAAGCTCTACCGTTCCCTTCATCGCGATCAACTGCAGCGCTCTGCCGGACACCCTTTTGGAGAGCGAGCTTTTCGGTTATGAAAAGGGGTCATTTACGGACGCCAAGAAAAGCAAGAAGGGACTGTTCGAAGTGGCCGACGGCGGCACGCTGCTGCTCGATGAGTTGGGCGATATGAAGCTGAGCCTACAGAGCAAGCTGCTCAGGGCGTTGGAAGAACGGGTGGTGAGGCGAATTGGGGGGCAGGAGGAAATCCCCATCGATGTTACGGTCATCGCCACGTCCAACAAAGATCTGGCCGCAGCGGTGGAAAAGAGCGAGTTCCGCATGGATCTCTATTACAGGCTGAACGCCTTTTCCCTGAACGTTCCGCCCTTGCGGGAGCCGAAAAGAAAAGAGGATATCCTCGTCTTGGCCAGATATTTTCTCGCCTCGTTCGCAAAGGAATACAACAAGCCCGTTGAGGGATTTTCGACGGAAGCGGAAAATTTATTGATGGCCTACCATTGGCCGGGAAATGTACGGGAGCTCAAGAACGTGGTGCGGGGAATGGTGGTGCTCCAGAACACGAAGGTGATCATGCCGGAGCATCTGCCCATGGAATTGAGTGCTTTGGCAATGCATAAAAAAGAAGAGGGGCAGAAAGACAGATTCGTCCTGCCAGAGGCGGGAATATCGCTGGATGAATTTGAAAAAGACCTGATTCTGCAGGCGCTCGAAAGAGCAGGACACAACAAAACCAAGGCCGCTAAGCTGTTGAACATCAGCTATGATTCTTTCCGGTATCAGATGATGAAGAAATTCGGCCTGGAATAACGTAACTGGGACATGTACCGGAAGCCTCGACAGGGGATCGGTGCGTGTCCCTGGAAGACGATACTTTTTTTATACTTGAAATAATAGAAGCGATATGCCATAAAAAGCGCACAGTGCAGGGTTTGCTTGGCAGCCGGGGCAGGCACATCACCGACGGGGGAGGGATGATCGATGGGGATGAAAGCGTGGAGGGTCTTGTCATACCTGCTTCTTATCTCGCTGTTATGCGCCGCCAACGCCTGGGCGCTGGAAATCAGGGGCAGGAGTTCGACGCAGTTTCTGTGGTTCAACGATTATTACAACGGCCGGGAAATCGAGCTTGCTCAGTATCTGCGGTTCGCCGTGACGAACATTGACAAGGACGGCAAGTTTTCGATTTACGGCTACGGCCGCGTCGGCGCTTTCCTGTCCAATGGCGACAGGGAAAACGAGGACCGGGGCAACGGTCGGCTCTATTATCTCTATGGCCTCTACCGAGACATCGGCGGCAGGCTCGACGTCAAGGTGGGTAGGCAGTTCAACAACCTCTCCGCGGAGAGCGCCCTCATTGACGGCGCCAGCTTCGATCTGAAAAATGTCGGTCCCGTCGGTTTTACCTTTCTCGGCGGGCGCAACGTCGTCTTCGGCCTTAACGGAGAGATGGGACACACGGGGGACTATGCGACCGGCATGGCCATCTATCTGCAGGGATTCCCGAATACCGACCTGGATATCAGCTGGTTTCGCAAGTGGGATGAGTACGATGTGGCCAGGGATATCCTGGGTGCGTCCTTCAAACAGTACCTTTTTCAAAACATGAAACTCTACGGCAACGCCCGCTACGACATCGTAAGCGAGGTGTTCAGCGAGCTTTTGGGCGGCCTCAGGTACTTCCCTACCGCCAACCTCTCGTTTACCGGCGAGTATTATCAAAGTTATCCGACCTTTGATACAACGTCGATCTATTCGGTCTTCGCAGTCAACCGTTACAAGGAAGCCTTGTTCCGCGCCGACTACACCATCAGCGAAAAGCTCGCCGTCAATTTCGGTTACACGAGGCAGGATTTCGGCGATGACGATGGCTGGGGCAATGTGTATATCGTCGGTTTCACGTTTCGTCCATTCGATGTCCTGACCATCGACCTCGATTACGATCGAAGGACCGGCTACGGCGGCGATCTCAACGGCGCCACCCTGGAAGCGAACTTCGATGCCACGCCGCAGTTGCGCCTTGCCGCCGGAGTCGCCTATGACGTTTACCAGCGGGACAGCATGACCGGCGAGGAAACAGCCCGGAATTACTGGCTGGGCGCCAGATACAAAATGACCAAGAGCCTGTCCGCTTCCCTGCGGGTCGAACAAAGCGTCAACAAGACCTACGACAGCAACATGCAGGGACGTTTCACCGTTGATTATGATTTTTAAGGAGGACGCCTCCATGAAGAAATTATCCTTTATCTTCGTTTTGATATCCGTTCTTGCGGCCCTATCCATGATCTCCATCACCCAGGCTGTCGCCCAGAAGGAGTCCCACAAGGATTACGGCGACGGCGCCATGTCGGTTCCCGAATGCAACGAATGCCATCAGGGGCAGGGGATCGTTCCCAATCACGATGCCGCCTGGACGAAAGGGCATGGGCTTTCGGCGACAAGGGGGCAGAGCAATTGCAGCGACTGCCACCAGCAGTCCTTCTGTCTGGATTGCCACACGGGCGGCGGGATCGACGCCAAACTCTCGACGCGCAATTACCGGCGCGACGCTGTCCCCAAGAGCCACCGGAACGATTTCCTGGAGATCCATCCGCTGAAGGCCAAGAACAGCCCCCAGAGCTGCAACCGTTGCCATGATCAGAAGTACTGTACGTCCTGCCACTCCAAATTCAAGAGTGAAGACCTGCAGTTCCGTTCCCACCGCCGGCAGTTCCGGGACATTCCCCTATCCAGCGTCGGGCCGAATCACGCCATCTTCACGGAGGCCCAATGCCGGACCTGCCATCCGGGCGGTCTTCTTCCCATCCACCGGTGGGCGGGCGATCATGCCGTCGAGGCTCGGCGAAACTTGCGCGCCTGCCAGACCTGCCACAGTGAAGGGGATGTATGCATAAAATGCCACGGCGCGCGGACAGGGCTCAAGGTGAATCCCCACCCGCGGGACTGGGGTTCCGTGAAGGACAAGTTCAAAAGCAAGGGCGGCGGGAGAAGCTGTCTGAAATGCCACGATAAATATTAACGATGAAAGATAAGGAGGGATTCTCATGCATAAACATATCGTGCTAGTCTTTGCACTAACCCTGCTCGTCCCGGTTTTGCTCTTGGGCGGCTGCGGCAGCAGTAACAAAGAGGGACAGCCCGCGTCCCTATCCACCGTCATCACCGGAACCGCCAGCCCGGACAACAACATTCAAGCGGAGATCACCGGCGTTGTCATCAGCAGCCCGCCGGTCGTGACCTTCAAATTGCTGGATGAAAAGGGGGCGCCGCTGGATCCAACGACGGCCGGCCTAAACATCCTTTTTTACATTGCCCAACTCCAGGCGGACGGCAACTACGCGAACTACTTTGGAAACGCTTCGAACTATCCCACTTACGACACCGCAGGGACCTTCGCCACGGTAGGAAGCGGCGCCTACACCTATACCTTCAGCAGGGATATCACGACGACCGCGAATCTGGCCGGCCTCCTCTACGATGCCGCGAAGACCCATACCGTCGCCATCCAGGTGTACCGGAGTGTGACGGACGACTACGGCAAGACGTTTCAGCAGGCCAGGAACGTCTATTTCAACTTCCGACCCGACGGGGGGGCGGTCACGCAAACCCGGGAGATCGTCGCCACCTCCAACTGCAATGAATGCCACGGCAAACTGTCGCTTCACGGCGGCAGCCGCCGGGAAGTGGCGCTGTGCATCCTCTGCCACAACCCGGGGCTCACGGTGAACGGCGTTTCCTTTGATTTCAAGGTCATGGTCCACAAGATCCACATGGGCGAGAAGCTGCCCGGCAACATCAAGGCTCTTGCCGGCGGCGGTTTTGGCTTCAGCATCGAAACCACAAGCTATGCGGAGGTGGCCTATCCCTTTATGTCTCGTGACAGCCAAGTAAACGCTACGCCGATAGAATGCACGAAGTGCCACCGGGTCGGCCGGGACATCAACGGCCGGGCCTTCGGCACGGACGTGGACAAGTGGAAGGGCGCAGCGAAGATCGAGAACTGCACCACCTGCCACGACACCACCACGTTTGACGGCTCGGCAACCATCAATGTCGACGATGCTACCCTGGCCACGGGGCAATATACCCCCAAAAAGACGCCGGTTACCGCCGCGCCTCACACGGGCGGCGCCGGCTGGATCGACGCCGTATGCAGGGCCTGCCATGTGTCGGAATTGGCGGGGGACAATGCCTACAAGATGTCCATCGTCGGCCATCATACGGTCTTCGAGAAGTCCTCCCTCTTTACGGGTCTTAATTTCCAGATCCTTTCCCTTGCGAACGCCACACCGGGAAACATGCCGACGGTCACCTTTAAGATCACCGATGATGCCGGGAATTCCTTGTCGCCCGCGGAAGCGGGGAGCAGTTATTCCCTGAAATTAGGGTATTTCACGGCATCAGACTACACCAACGAGGGCATGAACAATTACGGCCAGCCGCTGTCGCAGGCGCTTGCCGGGGCCACGGCCAATCCGGACGGCAGCTATACCATCGCTTTCGCTGCAGCAATACCCGCTAACGCAACGGGGACCGGGGTCATCGGGATGGAAGGAAGAAGAACATACAATATTCCCGCTACGGATAAGTATGCGGCCCGGACCATCAGCGCAGGCAGTAAATCGGTCCAGTATTACTTCGACCTGGCAACCGGAATTCAGGTCACCGATCCGGCCCGGCAGCGTCGCGTATCAGTGGATACGGAGAAGTGCAATGCCTGTCATGGTCGTTTGTCTCTTCATGGCGGCAGCAGGACGGATGTCCCGCAGTGTGTCATCTGCCACAATCCCAATGCAACCGACCGGAGCGACGACGTATCGGCCACGGCGGGGGCAAGAAGCGTCACCAAGGACGGTTTGGGCAATATCACAGGGTACAATATCGGGCTGGACGGCCTGTTCTCCCAGAGCGTCCAGTTCAAGGTGATGATCCACAAGATCCATACCGGTGAAGCGCTCGATGTCTCGAAAAACAACGCCAACGGTTTTGTCGGCTATTATATTGAAAATCCCGCAAACGATTTCAGCAGGGTGAGGTATCCGAGGGACCGCCGAGACTGTCTGGCCTGCCACGTGATGAAGGACCCGCTCTCATACGGGTTGCCCTTACCGGACGGCGTGCTCGGAGCGACCACATTGACGGGGGCGACGATTGCCGGTGGGGTGACGACCTTTACCTCGACTCTCCTGCCGCCTATAACTGCGGCCTGCGTCTCCTGTCATGATACGACCTTTGCCATCGGCCATGCGGCCGGCCATGTGAGCGGTTCGGGAGCTGCGGCAGTGGAGGGCTGCGCCGCCTGCCACAAGCCGGGATTGCTCCAGGGTGTTGATTTCGCCCATAAGCCGGTAAGGTAGCCTGCAAAATTCCCTTCAGATAGGGAAGGCCCCGGATATCCGGGGCCTTCCCTTTTTTATTCCCTTCTTCCCGGATCGATTTCCCGGAAAGATGCATTCATTTCTTTTGAAGGACTATGTTCAGGCGGATTCTTCGAGGATTCTGCGGGTCAGCATTCTTATCTGGAGAAGGTCGAGCGGCTTGGTGATGAACATGTATGCGTCTTTTTCGATGATTTCCTGCATGTGCGATGTGACGACGCCCGCTGTCATTGCGATCACTTTTGTCTGGGGCGACGTCTCTTTTATTCGTTTGAGCACCTCCACGCCATTCAGGTCGGGAAGGAAAAGGTCAAGAAAACAGAGATGATATTGTGAAGCCTCGATTTCCTGCAGGGCCGCATTCCCTGTTTCCACCGTTTTCACCTCTGTGGAGGCGGTTTGCAGTACTTTGTCAAGTCCCTCAAGAAAGAGATCATCATCATCGACGATAAGGATTTTTTTCATGGCTACATTCCCTGCCTGATTTTGCATGCGCCCTTCCCCCGGGAGGGCAGATACGGCTACTTCCCCTAACCCTCGCATTTTCGGGGAAGTTTGGTTGGCGGCACCACCGGTAACTCGCTAAATACCTGCAATTATTATTCCATAATCAGCTCCCCCCCCAATGTCCCGTTCTCATAGTCGTTCCGAAAGGATCGCATTTAGTATCCCCCGGCGGCGGCGGGATATCTGGTGATATAACCAATCAAGATTGATTATATCGCCAGATATCCAGAACACAGCCACGAATTCCACTTTGTTAATAAACTGATATCATTAGGCATTATCTGTGATTCCCTATGGCACAGTCATTGCAGATATAGACGCTAGGATAGATATACGTATAAATATATTTGCGGCAATAAGTTTACCAGGATCAATAACGGATGAGTGGAAAAATGGGTGAAATATTCAATAACGAAGGAGGAGGTCTTCAAATGAAAATTAAGCAGTTGAAGAAGTATGGCATGATTATCTCATTTCTTGCCGTTGCCGCGCTCGCGCTGAGCGGTTGCAGCGGCGGTAGCGACGGCGCGGCAGGCGCGGCAGGCGCGGCAGGCACGACAGGCGCGACAGGTCCGGCGGGACCGTCAGGAGCAACTTTGACGGGCCTCAGTTCACTGACTGCCGAGCAGCTCGCATCGCTGACCCTGAGCGGAGGAGTTACCAGCGTCACCATCGCCAGCCCGCCGGTGGTGAATTTTTGGGTGGAGGACGCTGCCGGCAAAGGTGTTGTCGGACTTGATGCAGTATCCGGCGCTAACCTTGCCAATTTGCGCTTCACCATTGCCAAACTGGTACCGGGCGAAAATGGGAGCCCCGATAAATGGGTCAGTTACATGGTGACCGATACCTCACGCCCCACTACTGAGCGTGTCGCCGCTAACCTGGTTTCTCACGGCGATGGAACCTATACCTACACCTTCTCAAAGGATCTGGCCACGGTTCCGGGTGTCGCCTATGAGCCGACCCTGAAGCACCGTTTGGCGATCAGGATAGCCAGTTCCCCGATTGTTAACCCTGCGGTTATCTTCTATGACTGGATTCCGGCGACAGGCGCAACGGTTGCCGCTGCGGACCAGCGCATCATCACCACAAAGGATGCCTGCATTTCGTGCCACGGAAAACTCTCCATGCA
>MICJ01000104.1:23873-24072 GCA_001830835.1 Syntrophobacterales bacterium GWC2_56_13
TTCCCCAACTTGATTCACAAGACCCACATGGCAAACCTCCTCTCAAAGGCAAATTACAATTACGGCCGGGTCTTCTTCGACTTAATGGGCTTTTCCATGCTTGAGGACGGAGTCAGGAATTGCCGGGTGTGCCACACGGCATCCGATGCCGCGCCCCAGGGCGATAACTGGAAGAATAAACCGAGCAGGCTCGCCTGCG
>MICJ01000105.1:0-924 GCA_001830835.1 Syntrophobacterales bacterium GWC2_56_13
CTCAACTATGAGAACGGGGAAGGAAGACCAGCTGAAGACAGGCACAGACAAAAAAAAATCGGATACGACGTATACTCCAGATTCCCTGAAGGCAAAGAAAGATTCATTGAAGTCAAAGGCTTCAAAGACAAGGAAGGCACAATCAACCTGACATCATACGAAAGAGAAAAAGCCCAAAAGGAACAGGATAAATACTTCATTTACGTAGTCACCGGCGTAAAAGAAGGCTCCAAACCCAAGCTCTACATCATCCAAGACCCGCTAAAATGGCTGACCCCAGACCCGCCAGCAGAAGAAAACTACTCAGATTGGAAAAACGCTATCCAGACAGAATACGAATTTGAAAAAGCGTAATAAATCATTCACTTATTGAAGATTATTAACATTCTATAATTGGTAAAATTCGATTAGTATATCATGATATCATAGGTTAATGTTTATTTTCTCCGTTAATCGCCTGGTTTCTGGGCGATGGTAAAGTATTTCAACCATGCATCCGTTGGCTTCAACCCTTCACACAACCAGTTAAAAATAGTATAATTATCTCAGAAATAACATCATTGATTATGATTTGAAATCCAGTATCTTCAGCGAGGTTGACGATGTGTCGAATACGAAGAGGTCGCGGATCCAGCCTTGAAACTTATGGTATATTCATTTAGTTCATTTTCTTTTCACCATGTGGTCCAGCAGAAATTTTTCCAGGACTTCGTAGGATTGAGCTCCGACCACGGCCCAGTGATCGAGCACAAAGGTCGGGATGGCCGATATTCCCAGTTGTCCGGCAAGGTCCCAATCGGAATCGACCGCTTCACTGAAGGCCCTCGTTTTCAGGATTTCCATGGCCTCCTTGTCGGGGAGCCCCGCCGCTTTTGCCAGCCCGACCAGCTCATCAAGCTTGGCGATATTGACACCGTCGACATA
>MICJ01000105.1:1082-10704 GCA_001830835.1 Syntrophobacterales bacterium GWC2_56_13
GGCGGGGGTCGAGGTTCCGGCCGGTATAGAGCTCTTCCAGGCTCAGTCCCTCTTCCGGGGTGTCGGGATGGAGGGGAAAGGCCCTCCATTTGATTTCAACCTCGAAGTTCCCCCGCAGCTTTTCAATACGCCCGGTACTGAAATAGCACCAGTGTCAGACATAATCGGAAAAGACCTGAAGAACTTTTTGCGTCGTCATATGATTTCTCCGATCTGATTGGGTTAGGGTGGGCCGCTTACTGTAGAGAGAATATCCTTAAGTTTTGATATCCGACTGCTGACGTGTCATTCAATTGCCGTCATCGACGCAGGCAAGATTTTCAAAACGGGTGTATTTTCCTTGGAAGGGCAGCTTGACCACCCCTGTCGGCCCGTTTCTCTGCTTGCTCCATGTCTAACGATACCCCGCATAGTTGTGTCGGTACTCGTCAGGAACATCATTAGGATAGCCGAGACAATAGCCATCGCGCTGAACCATATGCTCACTCGAGAGACACCGCTTCTAAATTCTTTATACGCGTTTGTAACTGCTGTTAGCATACTTGACCCCGATGACAAATGCGGGCCTGTTCTTCTTATCATAGGTAAGACCCGGGCCAGTTTTCACGACACCATATTTGCCATATTTTACTTTTAGTTCCCCTATGTCCCCAGAGTCTAGAGCCCTCACCGGGCAGGAGCTTACACACGCTGGTTGCCTGCCTTCTTCCAGTCTTTCCAAACAGAAATCGCATTTCTCCATTTTGGCATCAGGTTTATTACGGAATTGAATCGCTCCGTAGGGACAGGCTCCAAGACATTGTCCACATGCTTCTTTACCCAAACATTCCTCACGGTCAACGACCACGATGCCGTCTTGGCTGCGCTTGGCGATACAGCCCGTAGGACAAACCTCGGCGCAACTCGGATTCACACAGTGGTAGCAAGGGGATACCGTACATGACATGAATACATCAGGATATTTTCCACTCTCCGTCTCCTGAATCCTGAGCCATTGCACAGAATGGGCCGGGATGTCATGCCATTCCTTACAGGCGATATAACAAGTATAGCAACCTGTACACCTCGTCTGGTCAAAATAAAATGCCATCTGCATTTTTATCTCTCCTTTATTCCTTCTCTATTTGTACGAGACAGGAATTAATGGCAAAAGAGCCTCCCGGTGATACCCGCTCGGGCGTCAGGGTATTTGCACATCCTCCCTTATCTCTGCCTTGCTCGTCCGGTGTGAACCAGGCTCCGGCACCCAAGATAACCACGCCAGGCATCACCCTTTCGGTTAGTCTAACTGGTATTAGCACTACCCCGCGGTCATTAAAGACCCTAACCATATCTCCATCCTTGATTCTCCTATCTTTAGCATCGCTAGTGTGCATCAAGATTCTTTGCGGTTCAATCTCGTGCAGTATTGGGATATTATAGAAGTTGGAGTGGGAACGGTTCTTTGCCTGGCGAGAAATGAATTGAAGAGGGTACTTTGCTGCCAGCGGGCTGTTTGGACCTTCCGGACATTCTATGTACTTCGGAATGGGAGGTAGCTCAGGGTTATTAAGGTCCGCTAACTGCTGCGAGTAGATCTCAATCTTTCCTGAGGGAGTGCGAAACTGATGATTTTCCGGGTCTGATATTTCTTTTTCAAAGGCGAGAAGAGGCTTACTAATCGGCATCTTGTAGTATCCCTGCTTTTCGAGTTTATCAAAATCGACCCCCTCTGCCTTCATATCTTCTGAAATTCCGTAAATATGCCGGAGCCATTCAGACTCTGTCCTATTTTCAGTGAACTGCTCCACAGGGATACCGATACGGGGGCACAGTTCCTTGAATACTTCATAATCCGACTTAGCATTATACATTGGCTCAACTGCCTTATGCAGGTAGAGATAGTACGGCCCGAAACACCATGGCCGTATCAAATCGTTTTTTTCCCACGGTGTGGTTACGGGCAAGAGTATGTCTGCATAGCGTGCTGTAGGTGTCATGAAGATATCACTGACGGCCACAAATTCTGGTTTTTGTAAGGCCTCGTGTCCTTTGTTAGAGTTCGGGTGCTGGGTTATGGGGTCAGATGCAACCACCCAGACCATCTTGGCATCGGTTGGATACCCCCCAGCACGTCCCTTCAGGATGCAATCCCACATGTAGGAGTAATGCACTCTTATCGAGTTTCTCAATTTTATATCCAGGCCGCCACGCAAGGAAACACCCTTCTCCACCGGATTCGGTGGGATAGGAATTGCCGGCCCAATCATGGCGCCTACCGGGCCACGACCAAAACCGGCGGCATCCCCACCCAACTTCCCCACATTTCCAGTCATACAAGCCAAGACAGATACTGCCCGATGCCATTGTTCACCATAGCTGGTGCGGCCGGCGCCAAAACCGATGAAGAAGGACGCTGGTTTGCTGGTAGCATATCTCCGAGCAATCTCAGTAATGGTTTCGGTGGGGACACTAGTTATATCAGAAGCCCATGCAGGCGTCTTTGGCACTCCGTCCTCTTTGCCGGTGATATAGTCGCGGAATTTATCAAAGCCCACGGTGTAGCGGTCAAGAAATGCCCGGTCTTGCAGGTTTTCCGTAAGTATTACGTAGGCCATAGCCAATGCCAAGGCAGTGTCAGTCTCCGGCTTGATTGGTATCCAACGTGTACCCACATAAGCGGCCGTTTCGCTGCAGTACGGGTCAATGACATCTATCTCTATCCCTTTCTCACGTGCCTGCGTTAAATAGTAGGTCGTGTTAGTGCCGAAAATGGACACCGCTGGGTTCGCTCCCCAAACAATAATGTACTTAGCATAGGGAAGACTGTCACGGGTGTTACTAGTGCTCAGGGTGCCATAAGTTACCCGTGAAGCAAAAACATTACCTTCTGCGGAAGGTCCGCCCCATAGTGTCGTGCAGCCGCCAAACATGTTGAGAAATCGCAGACCGCTCATCGATCCATGTAATTGGCCTCTGTTGCCGCCCCGGCCATCATAAAGAATTGCGCTAGGGCCGTAGTTATCTCGTATTCGTTTCAGTTCCTTGGCAATAGTATCCAGAGCCTCATCCCAAGAGATTGGTTCAAATTTACCCTCGCCTCGCCGACCAACCCTCTTCATCGGGTATTTAAGGCGTTCAGGACTGTACACTTTGCATCGATATGCCCATCCCCGCGCGCATCCTCTTAGCTGTGGTTCTTCGCCTTCGTCGGTTTCGACTCGTCTTACCACTCCGTCATTCACATGGGCAAAGAAAACGCAGGCGCCTCCACAGTCGTGACCGCAACTTACATGTATTTTTTTCACCTCACTTTTCACATCAGGACCTCCTTGGCGATAGACATAAATTAAATCACGGTACGTATTCCGAAGCATTCTGCCGCCCGAACCGATTCATTCCCCCATCGGGTTCCGATCCCTGACGCCCCCCCCGGACGGGGGGGGAAGTCAGTTGCTGTCAATCGTTTTCAGTACTCGCTTTCATTCGTCGAAGCCCTTCGCCAAGGTACCTGCCGGTGGCAAGGATCAGCCGTTCCTCTCCGTCGGGAATGCCGGTGATCTTTTCCGCAATTGCCTTTCGCTGTTTTGCTCCTTCACCGCCCTTCATGACGATGACGTTGCGCGCGAATCGGGAAAGCCGATCAGCAAGATGGTGAAGATGCTCTTTCCTTTCCGTGATCACGACCGGGGAGCGTTTTTGCTCCAAGGCCCGGAGGACGTCGTCGAAGATCAGGTCGTTCCGCTTTTTATCGGCGATCAGTGCGGCGTAAATATCGGTGATGGCATTCGTCGACGATGATCTGGCAGTATGGTCAGGACTTCCGCCGTATTACTAAGCAACCCCGTCGTCGATACGGGCAAGGTTTTCAAAACGGGTGTATTTTTCCTGGAAGGCCAGCTTGACTACCCCCGTCGGTCCGTTTCTCTGCTTGCCGATAATGATTTCCGCGATTCCTTTTTCCGGGTTATCGTCCGACCGGTTGTAGACCTCGTCCCGATAGATGAAAGCGATCAGGTCCGCGTCCTGTTCGATGGCGCCGGATTCCCGGAGATCGGCCATCTGCGGCCGGCGGTTGGTCCTGTCCTCCACTTTCCGGTTCAGCTGCGACAGGGCGATCACCGGCAAAGAGAGCTCTTTTGCAAGCCCCTTGAGGGAGCGGCTGATTTCCGAAATCTCCTGTTCCCGCGAATCCTTGTAGGCGCTTCCCCGCATCAGTTGCAGGTAATCGAGGATGACCAGCCCCAGGCCGGCCTCGGACTTGAGGCGCCGTGACTTGGCCTTCATCTCGATGACGGTGATCGCCGGCGTGTCGTCGATATAGATCGGCGCCTCGGATAGGCGCCCCGCGGCGGTGGTGAGTTTCGGCCAGTCCGTCTCTCCGAGGAAGCCCTTGCGGAGACGCTGCGAATCCACCCGCGCCTCTGATGCCAGCATGCGTGTCGCCAACTGTTCCCGGGCCATTTCCAGGGAAAATACGGCGACCGGAACGCCCATCTCCAGGGCGGCATACTGGGCAATGTTCAGGGCAAAAGCAGTCTTGCCCATGCTCGGCCGGCCCGCGATGATGATCAGCTCCGAATTCTGGAGCCCCGAGGTGATGTCGTCGATTTTGTCGAAACCGGTCGCCACCCCTGTGATCAGCTCCTTCCTGGCATAGAGCCGTTCGATCGTCTTGAAACTGTCCTTGATGATATCCCGGATCGGGAAGAAGGATGGCCGAATCTTGTTCTCGGAGATCTCGAAGATGGCATGTTCCGCCTCGTCCAGGACCTGGTCGACGTCCATGCCGGCGTCGTAGCTCTTGTTGAGGATCTCGGTGGCCGTGCCGATGAGCCGGCGCAGGATGCTCTTTTCCTTGATGATCTTGGCGTAATAGGAGATGTTGACAGCCGAGCCGACATTGTCCACCAGCGAGGCCAGATAAGCCGCTCCCCCGACCTGCTCCAGCCGTTTCTGATCCTTGAGGATGTTGCTCAGCGTGATCAGATCGCACGGTTCGTTCCGGTCGGAGAGCTCTATGACGGCGGCAAAGATCTTCCGGTGCGCTTCGCTGTAAAAGTCGGACTTCACCAGCACCTCAAGAACGGCGTTCAGGGCCGGATTGTCCAGCAGGATACCCCCGAGAACGGACTGTTCGGCCTCGATGTTCTGGGGAGGCACCTTATGCAGGGAGGTATCGATATCCTTCATGATGAAAGCTCTCGTTAAATGTTGATAGAATGAAAAATCAGGATTCGGCCACGATGACGACCTTGATTTGGGCTGTCACGCCGGCGCTGAGTTTAATCCGGACGGGAAATTCGCCGAGCGCCTTGATCGGTTCATCCAAAAGAATGTTCCTTTTTTCGATTTCGACCCCCTGGGCGGCAAGCGCTTCACCGATGTCCTTCGTCCCCACGGACCCGAACAGTTTCTCCTGGTCGCCGACCCGCCGTGCGATCGTGCAGATCACGCCGCCCAGTTTCGCTGCCGTTTCTTCCGCCTGTTTCTGAATCTTCTCCGCCTGCTGCAGGATACGCTGCCTCTCGTGTTCAAAGACCTTGAGATTCCTGCCGCTCGCTTGTGCGGCGAGTTCCTTGGGAATCAGAAAATTCCGCGCATAACCGTCCGCGACCCTGACCAGATCTCCCGCCTTGCCGAGAGATTCAACATTCTGCTTCAAAATGACCTTCATGGCCTTCCTCCTTGGGGGATGGCGGCAGTTGTCGCCGTCATCCCTGTTTCTTATTTATGCATGTTTATCTTTCATTCCTGCGTCTGAAGAAGAAACCTGGGGTCAGGCCGCCGCACCATTTCGGGAAGATCATCTACAGAGAGACCGGACACGGATCGAGGTGTGAATACGCACTGGAGAAAACGGTGCAACCGGTTTCTCTTCCGGCGGAGACGGGACAGTCGCGGTTTCGGAGGAATGGCCCGGAACGCGGCCGTCTGATCACTTGTTTATCCTTCGGATACGACAAAAGGGAGCAGGGCGATCGTCCGCGCCCTCTTGATCGCTACGGTCAATTCCCGCTGGTGTTTGGCGCAGTTTCCCGTAATCCGCCGCGGCATGATCTTGCCTCTCTCCGTCGTAAAATCCCTGAGCGTCTGAGTTTCCTTATATTCGATCTTCAGATTGGAGTCCGTACAGAAGCGGCAGAACTTCCTCCGGTGAAAGAATTTCTTTTGTGGTCTCGGCCCCTTGGGGCCTCTTGATGCAGGTGTCGTAATCATGATTCCATCTCCCCCTTCGCATCTGAGTCCGTCTCTTCCGGAACCGGTGGGAGAGCTTCATCCTCCCCTGTGGCGGGTTCTTCCGCCGCCGCCGCGGCGAGGGGCGCCTTTTTTTCTTCCTTCTTCGCGGCCTCCGCGATCTCGCTCTCCAGGGCTGCGGGATTGACCGCTTCGGCCTTCAGAACTGTCATGAACTTCAGGATCTTGTCGTCGATCTTGATGTTTCTCTCCAGTTCATTGACCACGGCACTGACGCCCGCATAATCGATAAGAATGTAGAACCCGCGCGCCTGTTTCCTGATGAGGTAGGCGAGTTTCCTCTTCCCCCATCGTTCGACCTTGACGAGGATGCCCTTCTGACCTGTTACAATCGCCTCATAGCGGGCGATGAGTTTGCTCAGCTCATCCTCGGAAAGATCTACATGGGCAATCAGTATGGTTTCGTATCTCCTCAATTTTCTGTCTCCTTTCGGCTCTATAGCCCGGACGCCAAGTCCGGGCAAGGAGTCTCTCTTTGAAATGAAGTTGCCTTCTATAACAAGTCATCCTGTAAATCAAGACCTTTTATCACCATGGCAGGCGATGTGGGATTTGAACCCACGGTCTCTGGTTCCGGAGACCAGTTATTTGCATTGACCGCCATTCCCTGCATTTTATCTAATATTAGTTAATATACGTGAATATAAAGAGATTTTAGCGTTACTCTTTGCTCTTTACTTATCTAAAATTACCTGTATATTTGCCTTGAAGGTTGGAAATATGGTTGGAAAAACTCTTTGGTTTTTGGGATCGGAGCCATTGAGTCTGCTTTTTTGCCCAAATATCCAACCCTGAGATACACAATATATGTCTTCATAAATGTTTACAAGGGAAATTTCCAGCCTTGTCCAGTCTCCTTGACACACAAGACGGACGTTTTACGAAGCCGTCCACCATCATTCACAAATCAAGAGAAAGGAGGCTCAAATGACTTGCCATCCCTATTCAGAACGTATTGCGCGTTGCGGAGGGCTGATGAAGGCGGCCGGACTCGACGTCCTGCTCCTCGCCAAGCCGGCGAACATGGCCTATCTGACGGGCGACGGGCGGTTGTGCGCCTATGCCATGATCACGAAGGAGGGAAAGGCGGCCATGGGGGTTCCTGCGACCGACGTGGAGGATGTGAAAAGGCTGGCCTGCTTCGACCACCTCGCCGGTTTCGAGGATGAGGTAGGTATGATCCATTCCATCGCCCGCCATTTCAAACATTTCCACATTCAGGCGGGAACGGTCGGTCTGGAATACACCTTCCTGACCCACGCCATGATGGACATGCTGACCCATCCGCACGGCAAGCCGGAGGCCGTGGTTACGAAGGATTGCACGCCTGTCCTGTCCGAGTTGCGGATCGCCAAGGAGGACGGGGAGATCGAAAGGATCCGGGCCGCGGCGGGCGTCGCAGTGGCGGGGATGGCGGCCGCCGTCGAGGCCTTGAAGCCGGGGCTCACGGAGAGCCAGGTGGCGGCCGAGGCGGAATACGCCCTGCGCCAGGCCGGCGCGGACGAATTCTGGCGGACCTATGTCTGCTCCGGTCCCCGGACGAATATCGCCCACGGGTTGCCGACGCAGCGACGGATCCGGGAGGGCGAGCTCGTCATGATCGATCTCCACCCCATCGTGAACGGCTACAGCGCCGATATCTGCCGGACGGTCTGCGTCGGCAGGCCCACAACGGCGCAAGAGGCGGCCTACGACCTCTATCTGAAGGCCCAGCAGGCGACCATCGCCCGGATCAAGACCGGTGTCGGCATGACGGACCTGGAGGATACCCTCCATGGGATCATCCGGGAAGGGGGACACGGAGATCACCTCTTCGGTCCGACGATGCACGGCGTCGGCATCGAGTTCGAGGAGGCGCCCCTGCCGCCCGGCCACGCCTTTTTCCACGGCGAGAAGGCGCCGCCACCCCTGGCGACCAACGTCGTCATCGCCGTCGGGAACTGCGGCCTGTACACCGGTCCCTGGGGTGTGCGGGTCGAGGACACCGTGGCGGTGAAGCCGGAAGGCCCGCAAATCCTGACGGATTATGTCCGTCAACTGACATTCTGAATCGACAGGGAGGTTGCGTAACGGATGACGCCGATAGTCAAACAGATAAATCAAGCACATATAAGGAGGATATGTCGTCATGAAGCCGATCGGCCCCTTGATGTGGGAACACAGGTTGATTGAGAAGATGCTGAGCCTCTTCGGGGGCGAAACCAGAAAGATCAATGAACAGAACAAGGTGGACGCCCTGTTCGTCGACACAGCGGTGGACTTCATCCAGACCTACGCGGACCGGACGCACCATGGCAAGGAGGAGGACATTCTCTTCCGGAATCTGGTCAAGAAACATCTCTCCCCGGAACACGCCCAGATCATGGACGAGTTGGTGGAGGAACATAAGTATGCCCGTAAAATGGTTGGCATGCTGGTTGATGCCAAAGAGAGGTATCTCAAGGGAGAAAATACGTCACAGGAAGTCGTCGCACCTCTGATGGAACTGGCCCATTTTTACCCCGTACACATCGAAAAGGAGGACAAACGTTTCTTCTTTCCCTGCATGGAGTACTTCACAAAGGAAGAGCAGGACCGGATGCTCCAGGAGTTCTATGAATTTGACCGGAACATGATCCACGAAAAATATCGGAAAGTTGTAGATCGGATTGAGGCGCAATCGGTATAAGATCAGAAGTGAGGAAAAGTAAATTCATATTAAATACTTATGAAAGTAATGGCCGCTGCTCTCCATAAGTCGATGCAGATATGACTTTATCAACCTTTGACTGATTCATCACAGCAGACGACCGGCTGTTATATGATGTGGACTGATGGATATGAAAAACCGCATCTGTATCATGGCAGCGCTGATTATTTTGAGTCAATCTATCTTATGGCCGTTTTTGACATCAGAAGCAGAGGCCGACACAAGGGTTACTATCACCTTTGCCGCCGGCGGCGTTGCCTGCGGCGTCTTTTTCTTTCTCCGGGTTACGTTGGGAGAATCTCTGATTCAGCAACACCAAAACGATACAAACGCACTGTTCAATCGAGGCCCGGAGGGCTGGGAAATCAAATTTCCATCCATAAATTTTATGCAGGACGAAGAACTCAAAATGATTCGTCCCGAGCATTCCCCGGAGACAGTGCAAATGGAACTGTTGAAGTTTAGATTTTGATGATCGATGGCATTTCCACCTGAATTTAATGATAAAAGGAATTAATGGTAGGCGATGTGGGACTTGAACCCACGGCCTCTGGTTCCGGAGACCAGCGCTCTATCCAACTGAGCTAATCGCCCCAGAAATGCATCAGTCCGCTGAAGCGGACTGGCGTTATTCATACTATGCGCAGTGCTAATATTCAACCCTCATTCAGCAGCGCGCCAAGATATCCGGGCGAC
>MICJ01000106.1 GCA_001830835.1 Syntrophobacterales bacterium GWC2_56_13
TGGGATTGTACTGCCCATGCGGACTTTTAATGCACAGCAAATCCTTGACTTAGTCATGTGGATTCAGCTGAGAAACCACCGTGCTTACACCTCGCACCGGAAGAAAAAGCTGAGATTAGGCTATGTGCCGTTGTAGGGTTAAGCGAAAAACGCTCGTTTGCCATTATTTTTAGCAGTGCACCTCCTTCCGGTTCTTGGTGTATTGTTGAAAAGTTCCTCCTTATTTATAGCGCCAAAAAGGTCTTGCAGATATCATCCTCGTTCAGACTATTTTTGAATTGGGTTGTAATCTCTTACGGGGCTCCAAATTACACCTTTATTTTCAATAGTCTATTGTACCTTGGTACTAATTTATTTTATTTTTTCCGATCATTATGCCATCACAAATTTCAGACCTTTATTTTAGACGCACCTGTTGTGTGGTCACCCCTCCGCCGCCTTGAAAACAGGCGGTGGATCGCCACTGCCGGTGTCACTACTATGCACCTATAACGCAAAGGGTGTGCCAAAAATCCCTGCAGCACCTTTTATTTTTTTAACTAAAGTAAATACAAGGTTTTGGCAAATCTTATCCGTTCCCTTCCAAAGAGGAATGCCGGGGGTAATGCACTGTTTGTAGGAGAAACTACAAATTTTGTAGATCCCGATCCGGCAAACTGTCTTTGGTCGTTGAAAGCCATAATTTCAAGTAATTTCAATAAAATAGATCAAATTACAATCATCATGCCATCACAAACTTGAGCCCGGCATGATAACCGTTACAGTTCGGCTTGCTCCACTGAACCGCCGCGAGGGTGGGGACGTTGGCTGGACACCCGACCTACGGCAATAAGCTGTTCTGTCTGGCTTGGGAATTCAGGGACAGATTTGAAATCTGTCCCTGAATTCCCGTCTTTTTGAATGCGTTAATTGACTGACACAGGACGAAAGCACCCCTAAATTTACGGCTTAAGGATCGCGCAGGATGTCTTTGATCAGCATATTGATGCGCCCGACGATTTTCCTGTCGGCGCTTTGCCAGTATAGATAATGATTCCAAGCCTTTTTTGTGAAGGTGATCATAACTCGAGATCGTGGGGGGATTTTGAAATAATGTCATTGCGTTTCAGCTGATCGAGAGATCTGAGGATGGACTCGCGATTCGCCGACGTCGAGAGCAGGTATTCCGTTTCGTCTCTGTCATCCAGAACGTTGATTTCAATCAATTTGTCTTTTTTGAAGAGACTTTTCAGCTTTTCAATCAATCCGGCATCCAGATCATTCAACTTCATGGTAAAATTCGCTCTTATCATGATAACACCTCTTTCCCTTTTGGGGGTCAGGTCTTTGAATTTCACAAACGTTATACGCAGCCTGAAAGAAAGCATAACACTCTTTGGGGATCTGTCAAGAAAAAGAGGGGACATCTCCGATTATTAACTCCCATTCGGGTCCGTTACATTACTGATGAGGAAGCTCGGCGTAAACAACCGGGCGGGGATCGTCGCGGCGCTGCTGGTGGAGAAATAATCATTAGGTTTTCCTTGACATTCGCTTGCGGCTTAGGAAAACAGGGACAGCGCCTTATTTATCCATAATCAGCCAGCGCCACACGGGGAGCACACGAATTTTGACTCCTTCCACTTCCTCCTCCCACTCCTGATCATCCGTCAGGATCATACCATCGGTCAATAGCAGGCGCTTGCATGCGGCAAGGAGCCCGCCCGTCTCCCGACGCCGGTTTTCGTCCGTCAATTCCTGGCAGACCTGGAATGCGGCAAACCCCGCCTCTCCATTTTTAACAATAAAGTCGCACTCCTGCTTTTCCTCGAAATAGCAAACTTCCATACCCTGTCGCGCAAGTTCAATGAAAACGATATTTTCCAATATGCGACCGACGTCTTCCGAAGTGACGCGGCGGCACAATCCTGTATCGGCAGGGTAGATCTTGACCGGATTCCTGCTCCTTTTGTATGAGGATTCGGAGAATTTCCGGACCGCGAAGATCAGCATGCTTTCTTCGAAATTACGGAAGTAATGGAAAAGGAGATCCTTTGAGAATGGGAAAAGATCCTTGTATTGCCGGTAAAAGGCCGTCAGGGAGAGGCGCGTCGAAAATGAGGAAAACAGCTTATCGGCGAGGGCGTCGAACAGGGCGATGTTCGTCATGCCATACCGCTCGACGAGATCTCGAAAGAACATCGCCCGCAGGTATTCCTTCAACAGTTTCGTCTTGTCCAGAGGATCGGCGGCAAGCGCCGTTTCGGGAAATCCTCCCCACTTCGCATATTCCGCGAAAAGCCGTTTCGTTTCGACCTTTCCCGTTCCGTAAAGGATCTCGTTATTGTCCAACTTTCCCATTCGTAACTGCACGAATTCCGGGAATGAAAAGGGGAAAACCGCTACGCTCCATGCCCGCCCCCGGATCGCCGTATCGACTTCAAGGGGCATAAGCTTTGAAGACGAACCGGTGACATACACCGCGGCGTTTTCTCTCTCCGTGACCCTCCGGCAGAACCGCTCCCACTCCTCGACATGCTGTATTTCATCGAAAAGATAAACGATCCGGTCTGCCGTCTCCGGCCTGAGTTCCAGGAACGCATTCTGAACGGTCTGGAAATCGGCCGCCGTGAAACCGGTCAGGCGATCGTCCTCAAAATCCAGATACAATGCCGCATCGCTGTTCCTTCGGAAGATATCGTAAAGGACGAACGTCTTTCCGCTCCGTCGGATCCCATGCATAATCACCGTCTTTCCGGGGGCGGCGACCTCTGCTGCCGCTCTCGGGACGATCCTGGAAACGGACTCCAGGATGAATGCCCGGTTCGACAGGATTATTTCCTTAATAAGATTCTTCGATATCATTTTACGTCCTTTCTTAAAGGACGATTAATCATATTTTCGTCCTTTTGTCAAGGATGAAAATGGGGACAGATGCCTATTTACCCGAGCAGCCATTTCCAGACCGGCACTACGGCGATCCGCCGGCCCGGCGCTGCCGGGAGACTCTTTTCTTCATCATACGTTAGAATCAGGCCTTCGGGGATGGAGAGCTTCTCCATCGCCGTCAGCAAGACCTGCAGTTCCCGCTCCCTGTTGCCCGTCGTCAGAGTCCAGCAAACCTGGATGGCCTGCAAATTCACGCCCGCCGCATCCGGAGCAGCTCTACTACAATGAAGAGGCCTGCTCCATCCCCGCCGGGTATGCCCAATCCCAGGGCATCCAGACCGACATTCCGCCCTACGTATCGTCCCTCTGCCTGAAGTGGTCGGAAACACTTGAGAATCTCCCCGGTCAGGCGCCGTCTTCCGGCTGCTCCTGGCGGGGGGCAGCAACAAGGAGATCGCCGATCGCCTCCGCCTGAGCGAGAACACGATCAAGGGGTACATGAAGCTCCTGATGGGGAAGCTCGGCGTGAACAACCGGGCGGGGATCGTCGCGGCGCTGCTGGTGGAGAAATAATCACACGTTGAAACGGAAGTTGATGATGTCGCCGTCCCGGACGACGTACTCCTTGCCCTCGAGCCGGAGTTTTCCCGCCGCCTTGGCGCCCGCGTGCGTTCCGCCGCAGGCGATGAACTCCTCGAAACCAATCGCCTCGGCCTTGATGAACCCCCGCTCGAAGTCGTTGTGAATCGTCCCTGCCGCTCGGGGGGCCTTGGTGCCCGCTGGAATGACCCAGGCCTTCACCTCGTCCTCGCCGACGGTGAAGAAGGAGATCCGGCCGAGGAGGGAAAAGGACGCGCGGATGACCCGTCCGAAGGCGGCCTCGGCGATCCCCATTGATTCCAGGAACTCCTTTTGCTCTTCCGGCGGGAGGGCCATCAGCTCCGCCTCGATGGCGCAGCAGATCCCGATGGCCGGGACGGAAAGCCCCGCCTCCCGGAGGAAGGCGTCGGCAACCGCCGGGTTCTCTTCGGGGGTGTTCACAACGACGAGCTCGGGCCGGATCGTCCAGAAGGAGAAGCTCTTGAGACCGCGGCGCTCCTCCTCCGTGAGGATGAGTTCCCGGAGGGGCCTCCCCGCCTCCAACTGCCCCTTCAGGAGCGGGAGGACATGGGCATGGAGGATGTCCTGGGGGGTCAGGGGCTTCTTCGCCATCTTCGCGAGGCGCTCCAGGCGGTTCTCGACGATCATCAGATCGGCCAGGGCCAGCTCATCCTCGAGGCTCCGATAGCGATTGAGGATTTCCGGGACGTCCGCCGCGATGAAGGCGTCGACGACATGGAGGAGCCCCTCGGCGCCGGCGAGGCTCTGGCGGACTGCGTCCCAGGCCTTTTCTCCCACCGCGTTTACGTCGCTGAAGGGGACCTTGGCGGGCGAGACCCTCTCCGGGCGGAAGATCTCCGCCAGGCGGTCGAAACGGGCGTCCGGCACGACGGCCAGACCCCGGACGCAGGTCTCGGCGTGCATCTCCCGGCTCTTGACGCCGGTCATGATCTCGAACAGCGTGCTCTTCCCGCTCTGGGGAAGCCCGATGATCCCGATTTCCATCGCTTAACACCTTTGATAAACTTGGAAATCAGTTCCCGGAAGCGCGAATTGAGATTTGGGGACAGATTTCAAATCTGTCCCCTTGTACCCTGCCGCCGCAGCGGAGCGCCCGCCGGGAAAACTGTCTGAGCGCCAAAGGCGCGAGTTTTTTCCCGGCAGCGAAGCGAGGAGGTGCAGGGTCGAAAAAATGTCTTGAACGCGAAGGGAACTAATTTCCAAAACTTTCCGGTTAAACCTTTTCAGGCGAATGCCCTCTCGATCCGGACCAGCCCCTCTTCCAGGCGGGCGTCGGGGACGGTCAGTGAGATCCGGATGAACCCTTCGCCGTACCGGCCGTAGGCAGTGCCGGCCGCCACGACCACGGCCGCCTTCTCGAACAACTGGTTTGTGAACTCTAAAGAACCCATCCCCTTGGGCGTCGGGACCCAGAGGTAGAAGGTCCCCTTCGGCGGGTTGAAGCCGATCCCGATTCTCGCCAGGGTCGCGAGGACCCGCTCCCGCCTCCGGGCGTAGATGGCGAGCATATGGTCGATGTTGCCGGTCTCGTGGCGAAGCGCCTTGATCCCCGCGTACTGGATAGCGTTGAAGATCCCGGAGTCGGTGTTCTCCTTCACCTTGCTGATCGCGGCGATGAGCTCCGGGTTTCCCAAGGCCATGCCGATCCGCCAGCCGGTCATGTTGTAGGGCTTGGATAGGGAGTTGAGCTCGACCCCCACCTCTTTCGCCCCATCGGCCATCAGAAAGCTCAGCCGCTCCTGGCCGGCAAAGACGATCTCGCTATAGGGGTTGTCGTAGCAGACGGCGATGTCGTTTTTCTTCGCGAAGGCGACGAGCCGGTCGAAGAACTCCCGCGTGGCGCAGGCGCCGGTGGGATTGTTGGGGTAGTTGAGGAACATCCCCCGCGCCTTTCGGACGATCTCCGCCGGGATCTCCTCGAAGATCGGGAGGTAGCCGTTCTCCGGCAGGATCGGGACGTTGTAGGGGATCCCGCCCCCCATCAGGATGCTCGCCTGGTAGGCTGGATAGCCGGGGTCGGTCATCAGGACGACGTCGCCGGGGTTGATCCGGGCCATGACGAAGTGGTGGCAGCCTTCCTTGGAACCGATCAGGCCGAGGACCTCTGTCGCTGGGTCGAGCTTCACCCCGTAGCGCTTCTCGTACCAGCGGGCGACCTCCTGGCGGAAGGCGAACATCCCCTTCTCCTCGTCCGTCGGATAGCGGTGGTTCTCCGGGTCGCGGGCCGCCCGGCAGAGCTCCTCGATGATCGAATCCGGCGTCGGCTCCATCGGATCCCCGATCGCGAGGCTGATGACGTCCACGCCATCGGCCTTGGCCCTGGCGATCTTTTTTCTGAGCTCCATAAACAGGTAAGGCGGTATTTTCGTCAAGCGGTCGGCAATCTGCAATGTCTTTCTCCTTTCCAGAGGTTGATTCCTTACCTATCCTTCCAGGCTTCGTCCCAGAGAGAGCCCTGATATACCACTTTAACCTTTCCTTCAAGATACACGTTCGTGAAGCCGTCCTTGGTCCGCTCGAAGTGGATCGTCAATCGCTCGCCGCTTTTCACCCGGACGTCCACCGGGGAGTCCACGAACCCTTTCTTGGCGGCGATCAGGACCGCGGCGACGGAGCCGGTCCCGCAGGCCAAGGTCTCGTCCTCCACACCGCGTTCGTAGGTCCTAACGCGCAGGGTGTGCTGGTCATCGACGGCCACGAAATTGGCGTTCGTCCCGGCAGGCTGGTAGTGTTCGTGGTAGCGAATCGCCCGGCCGGTGTCGAAGACAGCGAAGTCATCCGGATCGCGGACGAAATGGACGACGTGGGGAACACCCGTGTTGATGCTGTGGACGAAAAGCGTCTCTTTTTTAATCCGGATCTGGTCGTCCATTACGAGGTCGCGGGGATCGGTCAGGCGGAGCTTGACCACTGTACCCCGGACCTCGGCGTCGATGATTCCGGCCACGGTCTCGAAGGAAGCTTTCTCCCCGGCGATCCCTTTCAGGAAGGCGAAGCGGGCGGCGCACCGGCCGCCGTTTCCGCACATCTCCACCTCGGAGCCATCGGCGTTGAAAAACCGCCACCGGAAAGCGACTTTGTCGGACCGCTCGACGAGGATCAGGCCGTCCGCCCCCACCGAAACCTTGCGCTCGCAGACCTTTTTCACAAAGGCGACGACATCCCCCACATCAAGCGACCCGTCCCGGTTGTCGATCAGGATGAAGTCGTTGCCGCTTCCGCTCATCTTGTAAAATTCAATCATCATTTCACCTCGCTATTCCAGATAGCAGATCGCCCGCTGGGAGAAAGGGGGTTTTTTTGGGGACAGCTCCCGATTTTTTCCTTTTTGGGGACAGATTTCAAATCTGTCCCCGAGTCTATATAAATACCTTTTCGGACCGGAATTTTCAACCGAAAGCTCATGTTTTTTGGGGACAGATTTCAAATCTGTCCCCGAGTTCCAAATGAAGAGGGGGACAGACTGGTCGTCTGTCCCCCTCTGATCTGTTTCCCTGCCCCTCGGTTACGGGGGCAGGGACGTTTTTCCCAAGTTAACCCATCACTCGATGATCCGGCGGAACCTTCTCATCCGCAGGATCATCACCATGCCCGCCATCAGGACGCCGATCAGGAGGATCAGGATCAGTGCCTTCTGGACGGGCGTCGTATGCATGGTTACGTAGGCCACGCCCACGACAGGCGCGAGGCCCAGGCGCACGGCCTCCCGAAGGCCATCATGCCGTGCGATAAAATTCGCGATGACCGGCGAATGACGATAGTAGAAACTGACAAAGGCGCGGCCCCAGTCGTTGGTGAGCAGGTACACATCCCGGAAGTTCCTCAGGATCTGGACATGCTTCTCGAAGTAAGAACCGTAGGCTGCCGTGGCGATGAAGCAGCCGTTGGTCGAGGTAGTGCCGCCGCCGCTGCCGCCGCCGATTGCGAAGAAGCTCAGATGGTCGACCCAGAAGGTCACCGAGCCGACAGTGCCATCTCCCACATAATCGGTGGCAATGATGTTGCCCACCGGCACGGAAGAGACTTTCCCTGCCTCGAGGTCATCCAGAGACTTGGCCGAATAGATAGAGAAGATACTGTTCTCCAAATCGCCGGGCTTCACCACAAAGATGTCGAGGGGAAGCGTGATGACGAACCGCTTGATGTCCGCGGCCGCAAGATCCGTGCCTTCGGCATCCTGGACCTTGACTTCATAGACATAGGTCGGCGACGCCGAAGTAAAGTTAGATGTCGTCAACGTCTTGATCCACTGGATGAGCACGATGACAGCATCCTTCGCCAGCCCGCCTGCAGGGACTTCCAATCTGGCGGTCTGCCCATTCGACAGGGTTTTCGACCCGCCGGCCGCATCGACATCCGGGGCTGCCCCGGTTAACGCTGTTAGGATGAAATCCACCCCTGTCGCTCCGGCGGCCTTATCGGTCAACTTGGCGGCTACGTAGCCCGCCTTGCCCGCTACAACCGTCCAGCCTGTTGCGGCCGCACCCTTGGGCAGATTGATCGTGTAGGTTCCATCGGCCGCCGTGGTCGCCCCGTACTGCGTGGCCAGCGCCGAGGGGATGTAGGCCGTTACGGTCGCACCGCTCAGATTACCACCCGCCGCGTCCTGAACCGTTCCGGTGATCGTCTTATCGACGACCTGCAAAGTCATAGTGACCGTCTTGAGCGTCGAGGAAACGGACTGTGAAACATAAGGGGCCAGGGAGACATTATAGAGGTATTTGCCGCCGTCGGGGAGGGTGAAAGTGGCCTTCCCTTCGGTCACTGTACCTTTTAGCGGCTGGCCGATCTGATCAAGCTGGCCTTTCACTTCCACGACTGCGTCGTTCAAGGCCGTACCGTCCGCCTTCTTCACATTCACCGTGTAGAGATCCACGGGAATGATCCGGAATGGTCCGAAGACATTCTTGTTCAGACCGTTGTCCGCGGTCAGATCCGGATCGCCTTCGACCGTGATCTGGATATAGAAGCTCTTCGCCGCGGTGATATCCGCCGGGGTGAAGGTGTTCGTCGCATCGTCTGAGACAGGACTCGCCTTCGCCCAGGTCCCGTAATCCGCCTCGTTGGTCACTTTCACCAGTGTGTCCGGAGTCAGGATGTCCCAGGTGTAATTCGAATCTGCCCCGCCTACGGTGAAATTCTGGGCGGCATTAAACACTTTGCTCGACGGCGTCAGGGTGATGGGGACGCGGACACTGAAACTGTCCTTGCCGCCCCTGCTGTCCGCTGCCTCGATGGTGTATTCGCCGGCAAAGGCGCCTGTCGTCGGTGCAGTGAAGGTAAAGCTGCTCCCGGCGCCGCCCGTTACCGCGACCGGCCCGGTCACCGTCCAGGTATAGGCACTGTCACCGCCGCTGGCGTTGAAGGTGCTGCTTTTCCCCGAAAGGATCGTCGGCGTGGCGGCTGGTTTGTCTGTAACGACCACATTGCTGTAGACGTATACTTTACCCGTAGCGGTCAACAGTGTAGTCGGATCCGTCAATGTGACCGTGACTTCCGTGGGAGAAACGGCAACCGTCGCCGGCGCCGTCCAGATCACGTTAGCTCCTGTGTCGGCCGAAAACGTTCCGTCGGTAGCGGTCCAGGCGTAGCTGCCCGTTCCGCTGGTCGCGATGAAGTTCAACTGATCCCCTACGCGCACATCAGTCGGCAGTGTCGGTGCAGATATCACCGGGGGACCGGGCAGGGCATTCGCTGTGGCTGCCGTGGCGGAATAATTGGGCCGCTCATCGTAGGCATAGACAGCAAAGAAGTATCTGGTATTGTTTGTAAGTCCGGTAATTGGGGCCGTCGAGGCGTTGCCTACGAAACCCACCGTTGCGTCACCGATGGGATCGCCGGCAGCATATGGAGTATCAACAACCGGTACACCCGTCGTAGGCGCGGAGTTTGGTTTCACGAGGACGATTACCCCGGCAAAGTCCGCATCCGCCGGCTTCGTCCATGACAAGGTCACCTTAGAATCGCCCGGCGCCGCCGTCAAATTGGTCGGCGCAGCCGGGGGGGTGGTATCGTTGCTGGTTCCTTCCGCCGGTGCCGCGGCCGAGTAGTTCATGACTGAATCATAGGCAAAGACATTGTAGTACCGATGGATATTGTGCGCCAGCGTCTCCGTAAAGGTGCTGATATTGCCCACCGCCAATACACCGTTCTGGCCGCCTACCGTATAGGTTGTCCCGTTCACTGGGGCCAAGGCGGGAGCCGCATCCGTCGCGCCTACCACGATGACGCCCGTAAAATCGTCGGTTGGATTGGTCCAATCCAACTTCAGATCGCCGGTCGCCAGTAGCGTCACGCCGAGACCTGTTACCGCCACCGGAGGCGTCGTATCCACGGTGAAGGCGGTCCCCTGTACCCAGTCGCTGGGACGCCCGGCGCTGTCAATCGCGCGAACCTGCCAGTAATATGTCGTTCCGTCAATCAGGGGCGTAGTCGGAGTAAAGGACGTGGCCGTCGTTCCCGTCAGTACGGAAACCATATTTGCATCTGAAAAAATCGAATCCGTTGCAAGTTGAAAATCATAAGCTACCGCATTGGAAGAAATGTTGCTCCAACTCATTTTCGGAGTCGTGCTGCCGGTTACGGGAGCCACATTAATAACAGTCGGATTGGGCAGGAAATACACTGTGACGGTATTCTGGTCAGTGAAGGCGTTTACGGGGTCTGTTACCGTGACCGTAACCGTCAGCGGGGTATTCCCCGGTGTCGTTGCCGGCGCTGTCCAAGTGACATTCGCACCTGTAGCTGTCGCAGGCGCGCCCCCAGTGAACGTCCAGTTAAATTGACCCGGACCGGCTGCGGTAAAGTTGATCTGTTCTCCCGTACGGACGTTGATGGGGAAAATCGGCGCAGTAATTCCGAAAGGCACCGTTGTGACAGTGACCGCGCCCGGAGTCAGTCCGGCTGCGCCGGCAGTGCAGTTGATGGGGCCGCCACCGGTCACCTTGGAGACGACATGGCTCGTCGCCTTACCTGCGGCCACCGGCATGGAGATTTCCGTCGGATTGATATCGCCGTTAGTGGGGTCGCTGACGGCAAACGTGACATCGCCGACATAGGTATCGACCAGGTTGTCGTTCGCATCGAGGATCTCTGCGCTCAGTGTGGACACGGAAGCGGTCGAACTCGAAATGGTCATAGGATTCGCCGTCAGACTGATCCTGAAGGCGGGCCCGGCAATCACCGCGATCCCCGTCTGGCTGCCCGTGATCGTCGCCATCACTGTATCGGTCGCCGTAATGTTTTGCGTGCCCTTGGTCTTAAGGATCACGCCGCTGGCAAAGATTTTTATGC
>MICJ01000107.1 GCA_001830835.1 Syntrophobacterales bacterium GWC2_56_13
GAAGAAGAACCACCTTCAGGTGGTCAATAAACAAACCGCTTTGAGCGGTTCACAAATTCATACCTCCGGCTCTGCCGGAGGTCAGGTGATTGAGGTACTCGAAAAAGAATTGGACCTGTCGGTGGAATTCGCCGGCTCATCGCTGCGACGAACCATCCTACTGGACCCCGAACGCGTCAAAGAGCACGGATCGTTTCTGGCCCAAGACGCGGTTCGGGCGATCCGGACAGGTGATCGCGTAACGGCCAGAGAACAGCTTTACTTCCACGATGCATGGCTCAGGCGCCGTCGCGAGATAGTGAAAGAGGAACTCAAACACTGGCCCGTTACAGATCGTGATGTTTCGGCCCGGGTAGAGACAATTCTGGAACTTGCTGGGCCGAAAGCGGCTTTTGACGAACTTAGGAGATGGAAGCCACGCAACGTTTCTCTTCGCGTCGCTTACATTCTTGTCCCCCAGCTCATAGCGGCGGGAAAAGTTCTTCACATTAAAGAGCTCCTACGGGTGTATCCTCCCGCTGGACCTTGGGACTTGCTCTTGTGGGTGCCGCTCGCGATGACCGGTGAATCCGTTAACGGGTTTGCGATCGAAAAGTCTCTGAGGCGCATTCGGCGTCGTTTTATCCCCGACGCTGGCGCCTCTCGGATTTCGTATGGTAAGGATGGGTGGCAGGAGAAACTGCTCGATACCTTCATCACGGCTTGTGAGCTTGCCTTTAAGCTGGGCCTGGACAGCCAGACCGTTCTGTGCGCCGTGAACCGAATTCTGGAAGCCCTCGAAGGCAAACAGCAGCGGCACCTATATGGCTCGGATGTATATCGACTTGATGGCCTCCTCCGATGCTGGCTTCTGAAGGAGACGATCTCCGGGAGGGCTGCAAAGAACGAAAATTTCACTGCGTATGTGAAGACTTTCGATCCGGAACCCCAGCCGGAAAAACTGCGCGGCGGCAAGCGACAGAAAAAGCGCACCGGCACCCATCAAACAGACAATCGGGAAATTGAGCGGCTTGACAAGAAAATCCGGGCATTGTTCCCGGTCTATTCAGCACGCCTCGAAATTCTCTCTCGCGCTGGGAAAAACCAGCAGATCGCGGATGAGCAACTCGACAAGCTTGGCAGCGTCGCCTCGCATGCATACGACTTCGATTATGATTACGACAGCACCTATCTCCGTGACATGGCCGCCCAAAGCGTCATGAGTTTGCTGATCGTCGAGAACATTGAGGCGTCTGATCTTGTCAAGCGCGCAAATACGCTGGCCAAAGGCCGGTTCAGCGACCTATTCGCAAGTCATCGTCGAGATCTCTGGAATTGGATGCAGCTCCGTACGTCGGAGGCCGATAAGCTAGTGCTGCTTGTCGCAAAAGCTACGGAAGATATCAAAGGGCTACGCGCCGCTTCATCCGAAAAACTGGATGCAATCATTAGCCTGTCCCGGCTCATCCTGCCGGTCAGTCGGGAAGATGCCAAGTCACTGTTCAATGATGCCGTCGGCATTGCAAAGGAGATCGACCAGGAAGCTTTCGATCAGATCGATTTCGTATCGGTCCTGGCCGAACGTGCCCGCATTTCTGAACAACGCGATCACAGAACAATAGCAGCCGATATCTTTGCGTTTGTCTCAGGCGTTGCCGAGCGCCTTTCGGATCGCGATGGATTCCCGTGGGGGTCGGCCGTTCACGCCCTTACTTGTGTGGACGATACAACCGCATTAACTGCCATTTGCCGATGGGCGGACGATGGCACCGTCAGGCTTGACAATACGCTTGGCCGATTTCTCCTGACGGCTTTGCAACGAGGCATCATTAGCCCTGACGCCTCAACGTCCCTGGCCATGCTGATCGGGGGCGCGGACGGTGACCTTCGAAAAGAGCTTGTATCCCGGGCTGCGGCAGAACCCCAGAAATACAAAGAAGTCTTTGAAGAGCTGGCCAAGGAAACTCTCCTGCTTTCACCCCAGGATGCACGGCTTCCATTAGGGGAGGAGATCGTCGATCGGATTTCCCAGAATGACTATCCAGAGGGCACGTGGCTCACACACCTCAGGAACACAATAGCATTTCTGAGACATGCCATAGACAACAAGTCTGAAGAGGCAACAACGATTCATCCGGACAAGGCGCCACGACTGGCCAACGACCACGATCTTCCTAAGGAGTTCGAGTTTGACCCTCAAGGAAGATCCTTCATAACACCGGAATCAATTGCGGAAGTTCTGCATGCGGCGGAAACGTCTGGTCTGCGACATGATGATCGCAATCTTCTCAAGAAAATGAGGGATGTGTCCTCCGGTCCCAGGGACAGGGTTCTGTTCTTAAACGCACTTGCCGGGGTTCCGGAGGACTCGATCTGGACTACGTATCGGGTTGAAATGATCCGTGAGACGGTGGCTGTGTGGAAAGGCACCCCCGCGGTTGACCGCTGGTGCAAAGAGACGCTTTCGTCAGTTCTGGTCGCGCATTTCTATGGTGCAACACAGTGGATCAAGGAAGGACAGTCCGTCCTGCATCAGCTCCTGGATTACACCGGATCGGATGCCGCCAGCCGCCTCCAGATCATTCTCGCAGGTGTTGCGCAGGTCGGTGAAGCCCTGAACAGCCGCACCTTGTTCGCTATTGCCGAAGAAATCGCGCGCACACTTGATGCAGAGGAAGCGGGTGCACAGCTGCTTTGGTACGCACAACGCCTTCGGAGCCGGCTCCCTGCTGAAGATCAATACTTGTGCTCACCTGCCGAGATTCCGAACGACAAAACCGAAGCGATTGCCCGCTTCCTGTTCGCGCTCATGAGCGATATCGATACACGAGTCAGATGGAAGGCTGCACACGCTCTGCGCCGATTGGCTAAACTCGGCTGTTTCGATATCGTCGCAGCAACGGTCTCACAATCGAGCAGAGTCAGAGACGACGCTTTCCGCGACCCCACCGGCCCCTTCTACTTCCTGGCGGCCAAACTTTGGCTGATGATTTCGCTGTATCGGATCAGTGCCGAAACACCTGAAGCGCTGACCTCCTGCAAAGCCCAGATTTTTGACATAGCGACTTCACCCGAATTAATGCATGTCGGGATTCGGGAATATGCGAAACGCGCCCTTCTTCAAATGGCATCCGCAGGTGCAATTTCCCTGACCTCTTCGGAAAACAAGCAAATTGATCGGATTAACACCGCACTCAAGGGCCGGACGGCCAAGAAGAAGGGCCTGCACCGCTCATTCGGCCGCGAGCGTGATGACAAACGCAGGTTTAAGTTTGATGAGATGGACACAATTCCCTACTGGTACGAGGACATTCTCCGCATTTTTCCCACCGCGTCCCAGGATCAGGTTCTTGAAATCGCAGAGCGGTGGATTCTCGACAAATGGGGTGCCGATCCGGAAGCCAATTGGTGGGATAAGGAACCCAGAAAAGGTCGTTACGACGAGAGGCGTTACGGATTATGGTCGCACCACCACGGTTCCCTTCCGAGGGTCGAGCGCTACGGTATACATCTTGAGTGGAATGCAATGCACTGCGTTGTGGGCGAACTACTGACGACCCACCCGATATCGAAGGAAGACGCGGACTACTTTGATAGATTCGACTATTGGCTTGAAAAAGTCCTTCCCACAGAACCTCCCACATGGCTCTCCGATAATCGCGGCCCAACGCCTCTTGAACCTCAGTTATGGAAGGAAGACCCACGAACTGATAGCGGCTGGCTCCATAATGTACGCCGCGACGAATTCCTGACCGAGGTCGGCATACGCACGCCGCTCCGTGAGGGATGGATTGTCGTTGAGGGCTATTACACCGCACATTTCCGCAAGCGGGAGACGAATATTCGAATCAGTTCGGCGCTTGTGTCGCCGGAGACGGCGCCTGCACTTGTTCGAGCGCTTCAGACGGCCAGCAATCCGTGGGACTTCCGGATACCGGATGAAGATGACGACCTACAGATCGATGTACCGCCTTATCGTCTTCTCGGCTGGCTGGCGCATATTGAAGGCGATGAGCGCTTCGATGAGCACGACCCCCTCAGATATGAGGTCGGCCAAATACGGGCTAAGCCAGGCCGCAAACTGGCAGAGGCGCTTGGACTTGTGCCGCAGGCCAGTAGTCATCGCACCTGGATTTGTAATGACACCGGCGAAGTTGCTTTTATCTCTGAAGCGTGGTGCGACGAGCCGCCTCCGGAGGAAGACTACTACCTTCGAAGGATTCGCTCGGATGGCTGGCGGCTTTGGGCAAGAGCCGACATGGTGCGGTATTTCCTTACTAATGGAGGATGGGATTTGATCTGCGAAGTGCAGGTCGAACGCCGGCTCCGAAACGAATACGGACGGTCATATGAAGCGGACGCGAAAAGAAAAACACACGACAAAATCCTCCTCCTTCGAGCCGACGGCTCTGTCGTCGACACCAAAGGCCGTGTTAGATCTTGGACGGGCATTAGTCAAAGAGCTGGGGCTTGATCCGGGCGTAGACACACTGAGTCGCTGGATGGCCCACTACATCGCGGAATTGATCGAAGACGCGGATGCCGCCAAGAACGAAGATCGAGCGGCTAAATTTTCTAAGTGCGCCGATGCCATTCTCAAACTCTGGGAACATCGCTATCAGTTGCCGAACGGGAAGCGTCCCTTTGAAGATTTCGAACCGATCCTACGATCGCTTGAGAGCCTTGATCCTGCCGATGACACACCCAGATATTTTCGCACGCAAAGAGTGGCGGCTGATAAAACTGAAGAGAATCCCGAAAATAGGAGGTGGCTCGAACTCGCCGATGGTTTGGATTATTCGGCAAAAATTCTAATTCGTTATTGTTTAACACAGGCCGCGCAAACTGCAGTGGACAGATCTAAGGACTGGGTCGCACTTGCCGAGAAAGTCGGCTTGGAGGATGGTATCGATTTTTCGGTTATACGCTTCGTAACTGATGAAAGCGATCTAACAACAAAGGCACGTGCACTCGATAATATAGAGCGAAAGTTACTTGAGGATCGAATTAACCGGTTAGATGCCTTCAAGAAAATGGCTGCTTCTCTTACATCTTACCTGCGACGGCAACTCAAACAATCGCTGGCAACCAGGGTGGGTTCTTAGTTCCCTTTAAATGCGGTTAATGCCACCCGCGCAGTGATCATGCGTTCGACCAACGCATTCAAATTTACTCTTTCAGTTTGGCAGGTTCGCTTTGGGTCGAAAAGCGGATAGTTGATGATTATCCACAGCAATAACGCAAAACAGCAAAGGGCGTTGATTTGGCCGAACCGAAACGATCCATCGTAGAAATCAGGAACCTCTCCAAGGCCTATCACCGGGAAAGCCTCGCCGTTCCGGTCCTGCACGATATCACCTTTGACATCGCCGAAGGGGAATTCCTTGCGCTGATGGGACCATCCGGTTCCGGGAAAACAACCCTCCTGAACCTCCTGGCCGGGATCGACAAGGCGGACAGCGGGACGATCCTGGTGGGCGGTGTCGACATCACCGCCCTTTCGGAGACCGAGCTCGCCCATTGGCGCGCCAATAACGTCGGCTTCATCTTTCAGTTCTACAACCTTATCCCCGTGCTGAGGGCGGTCGAAAACGTCGAGCTGCCTCTCCACTTGACCGCGCTCTCCCGGCGGGAAAGGAGGGAGCACGCCGAAATGGCCCTGCGCATGGTGAGCCTGGAGCACCGGATGGATCATTATCCCAAGGAGATGTCCGGAGGCGAGCAGCAGCGGGTCGCCATCGCCCGCGCCATCGTCACCGATCCCACCATTCTGGTCGCCGATGAACCAACCGGGGATCTGGACCGTGTATCGGCCGAAGAGATTCTGACGATGATGGAGCGCCTGAACGCGGAGATGGGCAAGACCATCGTCATGGTCACCCATGACCCCCGGGCGGCTAAGCGGGCAAAGGTTGTGAGGCTTTTAGACAAAGGATACCTGAACGATGCTCCAGCTCAAAATCCTCTTTAGGAATGCCTTTCACAACAAGCTGCGCAGCGGGCTCACGATCCTGGGCATCACCGTGGCTGTTCTGGCGTTCGGCCTGCTTCGGACAGTGATCGGCGCATGGTACTCCGGCGTCGAGGCCGCTTCGGCGTCCCGCCTCGTCACGAGAAACGCGATCTCCATCATTTTCCCCCTCCCGATTGCCTACGCCGAAAAGATCCGGCAGATCGAGGGAGTGAAGCTCGTCTCCTGGGGCAACTGGTTCGGCGGCATCTACATCGATGAGAAGAATTTCTTTCCGAACTTCTGCGTGGAACCGCGGACCTATATGGCCGTCTACCCGGAATTCGTTCTCAGCCCCCCGGAGAAGAAGGCCTTCCTTGCCGACCGGAAGGGCTTCGTCGCCGGCAGGAAGCTGGCGGCGAGGTACCACTGGAAGATCGGCGATACCGTCACCCTCAGGGGGACCATCTTCCCGGGAAACTGGGATTTCGTCCTCAGGGGCGTCTATCGGGGCCGGGATGAGACCATCGATGAAACGCAGTTTCTTTTCCACTGGGATTACCTCAATGAAACCATGAAACGGGTCTCCCCCCGCAGGGCGGACCAGGTGGGTTTCTACATGATCGCCGTCTCCAGGCCGGATCTGGCGCCGGATGTGGCCCTAAGCGTGGACCGGACCTTCAAGAACTCCCTGGCCGAGACGCTCACGGAGACGGAGAAGGCCTTCAACCAGGGGTTCATCGCCATGAGCGGGGCCATCGTTACGGCCATCCAGATGGTTTCCTTCGTCGTTATCCTCATCATCATGGCGGTCGTCGCCAACACCATGGCCATGACCACCCGGGAGCGCATCGGCGATTACGCGATCATGAAAACCCTGGGGTTCGGCGGCGGATCAATCGCGGTCATGATCTTCGGCGAATCCCTCGTGATCGCCCTGACCGGCTGCTTCGCCGGGATGATTCTGACGTTTCCGGCGGCCAGGGCATTCAGCCAAACCCTTTCGACCTACTTCCCCATCTTTATCGTCTCGGCTCAGACGCTCTGGCTCGACCTCCTTGCCGCCCTCCTGATCGCCTTTTTCGCGGCGATCATCCCGGCCCGCCGTGCGATCCGCGTCGGCATCGCCGAGGGATTACGGAGGCTCGGATAATGGCCATTCCCCTCTTCTACAGCATGCGGAACCTCTGGAAGCGCAGGCTGACGACCATCCTGACGGTTTCCGGGATGGCGCTTGTCGTGTTCGTCTTCGCCGCCGTCCTGATGATGGCCGCGGGGCTTCAGAAGACGCTTGTGGAGACGGGCTCGGATGACAACGTGGTCGTCTTCCGCAAGGGATCGACATCGGAGGTGATGAGCGGCATCGAACGCGGCCAGGCTTCGATCGTGGAGATGCTGCCCCAGGTGGCTATCGGCGGGGAGGGCCGCAGGCTCCTCGCCAAGGAGGTGGTGGTCCTGATCGCCCTTCCCAAGCGGGGCGCGGGCAATTCCAACGTCGTGGTCCGCGGAGTACAGGAGGCATCGATCCCCCTGCGGCCGCAGGTGAAACTCGTCGCGGGACGCCTGTTCAGAATGGGATCGTCGGAGATCATCGTTGGAAACAGCATCGCCAAGGGGTTCAAAGGGGTCGGTCTTCAGGGAACCCTGAGCTGGGGGATGCGGAGATGGACCGTGGTGGGCATCTTCGATGCGGGAAACACCGGCTTCAGTTCCGAAATTTGGGGGGACGTGGACCAGGTCATGCAGGCCTTCCGCCGGCCCGTTTACTCATCGCTCATTTTTAAATTGAATAACCCGGCCGCATTTCCGGCGGCAAAAACGGCCATCGAGACGGACCCGCGGCTTACGCTCGAGGCCAAGCGGGAGACGCGATACTATCTCGACCAGTCGGAGATGATGGCGAAGTTCCTGCGGATCCTCGGGCTGTCGCTGACCGTCATCTTTTCGATCGGTGCGATCATCGGCGCCATGATCACCATGTATTCGGCGGTGGCCAACCGGATCGGGGAAATCGGAACGATGCGCGCACTGGGCTTCCGCCGGCGGAGCATCCTGGCTGCATTTCTCGCGGAGTCGCTGCTTCTGGGTGCCCTCGGCGGCTTGGCGGGACTCTTCTGCGCCTCCTTCATGCAGCTCATCACCGTTTCCACCGTGAACTTTCAAACTTTTTCGGAATTGGCATTCAAATTCACCCTCACCGGGCGCATCGTCCTGCAGGCCATGGCATTTTCACTCGTCATGGGCTTGATCGGCGGCATGCTGCCCGCGTTGCGCGCCTCCCGGATGAAGATTGTCGAAGCCCTGCGGGCGGCATAGCGTATGAACGACAGGCGGCGGAATAAAAGTTGGTGGTAGATTACGGGAAGACATTGACAGGAGCGATACGCTCTGTCACAAGGGAGGGGTGGAAAAAACCGTACTGCATACCCTCTCCGAAGGGGCGGCACAGATCGGTATTCGTCTCGGGCAGACGGAGCTGGATCTCTTCGCCGCTTACCACCGGGAGCTCCTCCTCTGGAACCGGCGGATCAACCTGGTCTCGGAAAAGTCATCGCGGGAGATCATCATCCGCCACTTCCTCGATTCCCTGACCGTGGCGCCATATATCGAACGCCCGGAAGGTCTTCTGATCGATATCGGAAGCGGCGCCGGCTTTCCCGGGATCCCGCTCAGGATCGCATTCCCCGGACTTCAGCTGTGGCTCGTCGAAGCATCACGGAAAAAGACCTCCTTTCTTTCGCACCTCGTCCGGACCCTGCGCCTCGACCAGGTCACGGTAGTCCGGGAGCGCATCGAAGCCCTGATCGGCGAAAAAGCCTGCGCCGGCCGCTTCGATACGGTTCTCTCGCGGGCCGCCTTCAAGCTTCCGGAGCTGGTCCGGACGGCCTCCTTTTTCCTCGCCCCGGGGGGCATTCTCATCGCGATGAAGGGCCCCGATCCCAGCGATGAATTGGAAGCGGCGGAAAGAGTCCTAACTGCCGCCGGCATGGTCTTCGCCGCCGGCAGTGACGTCTCTCTGCCTGGAATAAAATTATCAAGAAAAATAATTGTTTATCGGCGCGTTTCCCGTTGAAATATTCTTTAAAAAAACTTTTAAAAAAGGTTGTTTTGTGCTACCTTCTATTCCGGGTCCGGAATCACCATCTTGCTGAAAAAAGTTCTGTTAAATGATGCGTAAAATCATATGTATGGCCAATCAAAAAGGGGGGGTGGGCAAAACCACAACGGCCATCAACCTCTCGGCCTCTCTGGCGGCGGCGGAGAAGAGGACCCTGCTTATCGACTGTGATTCCCAGGGAAACGCCACCAGCGGTATGGGAATCGATGGAGAAGCTATCCGGGAAAAGAATCTCTACCACTGCCTGATCGACCAGATCCCCATTCGGGAGGTCACTGTCGGGACCCAGATTCCCCATCTGGATCTGGTCCCCGCCAACCGGGATCTGGTCGGGATCGAGGTAGAATTCATCTCCCTCGAAGACCGGGAAAAAAGGCTCAGAAATCTGCTCCGGAATCTGGAGACGGCCTATGATTACATTATCATAGACTGTCCACCGTCTCTCGGGTTTCTCACGGTCAACGCCCTGGTCGCCTCGGATTTCCTGATCGTACCGCTGCAGTGCGAATATTTCGCGATGGAGGGATTGGGACACCTGCTCAACACAATGAGGCTCATAAAGGCCAGGCTGAATCCCACCCTGACCCTGGGGGGAATCCTCCTGACAATGTACGATTCACGTAACCTGCTGTCTCGAAGGGTCAGCGAGGACGTGCGCGGCCTATTCGGGGACCGGGTCTTCCAGACGGTCATCCCGCGGAATGTGCGGCTGTCGGAAAGTCCGAGTCATGGACTTCCGATCATTCTCTATGATATCAAATCGCGTGGCGCTGTCTCTTATATGGAACTGGCCAAAGAGATCATAAGCAACGGAAGGATATGATGCCGCCAAAGCAATCGCTCGGCCGGGGGCTGGGGGCGATGTTCCCCGATCTCCTCAATAATATCGGTGATAAGCCCGCGTTTATCCTATGCGGGATCGAGGAGCTCTCCCCGAACCGGTTTCAGCCCCGGAGGACCTTCAACGATGAGGACCAGAAACAGCTTGTCGCCTCTGTGAAGAAGAACGGCATCATCCAGCCGATTATCGTCAGAAAAGCGGAGAACGGCTATGAGATTATCGCCGGAGAGAGGAGGTGGCGGGCGGCGCAGGCGGCCGGCCTAAAGGAAATCCCCGTCGTCATCCGCAGCGCGGAAGACCGGGACGTGGCGGAACTCTCGCTGATTGAAAATATCCAGCGCGAGGCGTTGAATCCCATCGAAGAGGCCAACGCCTATCAGACCCTGATGACCCGTTTCTTTCTCTCTCAGGAGGAGATCTCCGCCCGCGTCGGGAAGGATCGCTCCACTGTGGCCAATACGATCCGTCTGCTGAAGCTTCCCGAGACGCTTAAAAAGGCCCTGATCGGAAAAGCGATTACGGCCGGACACGCCCGGGCGCTGCTTGCCCTGGACCTGCCCGGCGAACAGATCGGCGCTTTGAAGGTCATTGAGAAAAAGGGCCTCAACGTTCGGGATACGGAGCGCCTGATCCAATCTCTGAAAAAGGCGCCCGCCCGGAAGAAATCCGGCCGGAAGAACCCTTTTCTGACCGACCTGGAGCGGGAGCTCTCCTCCCTGTTGCTCGCA